>JAITUS010000076.1 GCA_031286185.1 Rickettsiales bacterium | reverse complement strand
TTAGAAAAATGCAGACGATTGTGGAAAAATTGCGAGCGGAAACTCAACACTAGCTTACAGATAATTGTTCTCTCCTTCATTTCTCTCCTATTACGAAGATTTTAAACAGATCCTTAGAGGATTTTCACCATTGCCTAAACCATGGTCATTAAACCCCTTATAACAAAATACAAGATTCATAACTCCTTTTAATCTATAAAGGCTAACCTAATTGTTGATCAGACTTCTTTTTAATCGTCAGGTGTTTTTTAAAGTAACATAATATCTGTGATTTGTCAATATTCTGATTTTGATATTCATTAATGCCAGTTCGGATTAAATAAGCAACACTGCAGATACAAGATTTGGTATTAGCACGCTGCTTCAAATCAGCCATACTAGCCTATTGATGTATACCTTTCTTGTAGTTCTGAAGAAAGTTAAAGAGTAAATATATAGATAGATTTGTTGTGATGCTGATCTGCTTGTATTTTTACTATGGCGTCAAAAGTATCTTGCCTCATTAAACAAATTTGTTTAATGTGTATTAGCATGGATATATCTATCTTCGATGAACTGTTTATGCAGGTCAGACATTATGGTTACTTGATACCAACATAAGTATCCATATAAGCTTATGTTGATTACTCAACATTTTCATGATGCTGATATTGACTCATATCTTGAGTTTATTAAGAAATGTGCAAAGGGAGGCGTAATGTCACTACAGCTGCGTAAAAAGTGTGCTTCTTCAGAGTTTTTGTTCGAGTTTGGGCGTAGGTTAAAATTAACTTTGGCACCTTTTGGTACCCCACTTATAATTAATGATGATGTTGAACTTGCACATAGGCTTGATGCAGATGGAGTTCACCTTGGTCAAACTGATGTTAATCCAGAACAAGCGCGAAAGTTACTAGGTCCAAACAAGACAATTGGTCTTTCAATTGAATCGTTAGATAAGTTAGAGAAAATCAACAATCTAGATATAGGGGTAACATATGTTGCTGCAAGTGCGGTATTTCCAACTAGAAACAAAGATGATATTAAAACTTTATGGGAAATAGACGGTTTGAAAAAGTAGTTGCATTATAAAAATATCCAGTAGTTGCAGTTGGAGGTGTCAATCAGGAAAATGCAGCACAGGTTATAAAGACTGGTGCATCCGGAGTTGCTGTTATTGGTGCAGTCCATGAAGTAAAGGATCCACAGAAGGAGGTATAGCAATTGTGTAACATTATTAGTGGGGGTAAAAAGCTATGCTAGAACAGATAAAATCGTGTGTTGAGAAAATTCAAAGATCAAAACCTTTGATTCTGAATCTAACTAATTATGTGACTATGGATTTTGTTGCCAATGCTCTGCTTGCGATAGGAGCTGCACTAGTGATGTCTGAAGAAATAAATGAGCTTGATGAACTTATATCTTACTCAAGTTCTGTCAATGCTAATATTGGAACGCTTAATGATGCTTTTCTGGAAAGAGTAGAACGTGCGTTAAAAATTGCAGAGGAACTGGGAAAAACAGTAGTGCTTGATCCGGTAGGTTGTGGAGCAACAAAAGCTCGCACAGCAGCGAGTCAGAAGTTCATTCAATATGCTGATGTTGTTTGTGGCAATGCTAGTGAGATTATATCGCTTAACAATGATAATAAAGCTAAAACTCTTGGAGTTGAGTCACAGGATGCTACTCTTGATGCAGAAGAAAGTGCTAACTCTTTAGCTGAGCAGTATGGCACAATAGTTATAGTTAGTGGTGCAATTGATGTTATAGTAAAAAAGAGTTCTATAAGACACCTATCATTTGGTTTGCCGCTTATGCAACGTATTACAGGAATGGGTTGTGCATTATCTTCTGTTGTTGCTGCATTTTGTTCTGTAGAAACTGATTTATTTCAAGCAAGTTTGCTAGCTACTGTATTCTACAGCTTATGTGGTGGGCAGGCAGCACAGAAAGCTTCTTGTCCTGGGTCTTTTAAGGTAGCGTTTCTTGACGCTTTACATGATCCTGATTTCAACTTTATGGGGGAAAAGTTATGAAATATAAAGCTCTTTCAATTGCTGGTTTTGATGGCTCAGGTGGAGCTAGTATTCAGGCAGATCTTAAAGTATTCTCAGCCTTTGGTTGTTATGGAATGACGGTGTTAACTGCTTTACCAGTACAGAATACTGTAGGAGTAAAAAAGTGTTATCCATTGCCTTTAGAGTCAATTGAGGAGCAATTAGCAGCTATTTTTGAAGATATAACACCAGATGTTGTAAAGATAGGAATGTTATTTAGTTCTGAAGTTGCAGAATTAGTTTCAGAGTCTATCTTGAAATATACCATTAAAGCACCAATTGTAGTTGATCCGGTGATGGTAGCAAAGAGTGGAGGCCATCTTCTTTTTTCTGAAGTAGTTAAGTCTATTCAAGAAAAGATCATCCCAATAAGTACTGTAGTTACTCCAAATCTATCAGAGGCTAAAGAATTAACAGGTATTGAAGTTAGAACTAAAGAAGAGATGCTTACTATTGCAAAAGAATTACTAAAGTTTGGCTCAAAATCTGTATTACTCAAAGGTGAACATTTAAAAGACAGTAATGAATCATGTGACTTACTTGTTACGGCTGATGATGATTATGAATGGTTCAGTTACTCTAGAATTGAGACTAAAAATACTCACGGCACAGGTTGTACATTATCTGCTGCAATTGCTTCTTGTTTAGCTCTTGGCTTAGAACCTGTTTAAGATCTTCGTAATAGGAGAGAAATTAAGGAGAGAACAATCATCTGTAAGCTAGTGTTGAGTTTCCGCTCGCAATTTTTCCACAATCGTCTGCATTTTTCTA
>JAITUS010000004.1 GCA_031286185.1 Rickettsiales bacterium | reverse complement strand
CAAAAAGATGGGTTGTTGAGAGATCTTTTGCTTGGTTAGAAAAATGCAGACGATTGTGGAAAAATTGCGAGCGGAAACTCAACACTAGCTTACAGATGATTGTTCTCTCCTTCATTTCTTTCCTATTACGAAGATTTTAAACAGGTTCTTATGGTTTGTGAAGCCATCAACTTTATTATTAACACTAGATTTGGTACTAAAATCTTACATTCTTGTGCTAAACGCGATCTTTACAACATATTTGAATTCTTTGTTGAACATGATGCTAATGTTGATGCTGCGGACAACAAAGGTAATAGCATTCTTCATATTGCCTCCCGATTTGGATCTATCAGAATAGTCAACGCTATTTTGCTACGGAGTTACAATATTAACGTCCATAACATTTACGGTGACACTCCTCTGCATTATTCAATAAAGTATAGGCATTTGCATGTTATGCAGATTCTGTTACAATTTGGTGCAGGCATCAATTGCCTAAATCTTCTAGGTGAATCTCCTCTCCATACTGCTGTAAAACACGCTGATGGAGTAATGTTGGGATTACTGATAAAAGGAGGCGCCTTTCTTGAAACTGAAGATGTAGAAGGAAGTACCCCTCTTCACATTGCAGCTTCATCCAATTGCAAAGATTTTGTGGAGATTTTACCGCGAAGCAGGGCAGATGTTAACGCGATTGGGAAAAATGGCTGTACTCCTCTACATCTTGCTGTTATTAATAACAATATAGAAATTGTTAGGTTATTATTATATAATAAGGCAAACGTTCATCTGGAATTTTTTGATAATTCCGGTGAGAGTTACACAGCATTAGATGTTGCTAAAACAAGCAAGAACAAGAAAATTATAGATTTGTTACTTCTTCATGGGGTGCATGATGACAAGTGCTAAACTTATGGCTGAAAGTGTTGCGGCAGGAACAGACAAAATTGCTTTAGCTGCACCCCATATCACACAAATGATTAGAGCAGATCTCTCTCTTTCTGCCATATTCTAACTTCGTTGATTGCTCTTTGCACTCCAACTTGTTTCTTGATTTTTTTATCACTTGCAAATAATTCCTGAACCAAAGGTTTGTCTTGAGATATGTCATATGCTGTTTTGCCCTTTTTATTTTTTATAAACAGCTGTGCACAATTGGTTAGTAATAATCTTACAACAGGTATGTTTTCCAACATGATAGCTTTGTGCAGAGGTGTGTTACCATTACTGCTACATTCGTCAAGATCAACACCACTCTCTATCAATGACTTTATTTTATCTAAATCACAATCCTTGCTTGAAACAGCTTTGTATAGTTCAGGTTCACAAAATAATGTATCACTAAATCTGGCTATAGATACACCTTTTATAGCTCTTACTATTTTCTGTAGTTTTCCCACTCTTAGCTCCTAAATACTAAAGCATAAAAGTTATGCGTAAAGTTTATGTTAATAATTTCTATAAAGGTATACCTTATCTACAAATCAAGTTTGATCTTTTCTGTCCTCCTCTTCGATAATTTTCACAGCCTCGGTTAAAAACGAATGCCATAAATCTTTTAACTTTTGATTATCAATTTTTTGGTATTCCCTCATTATACTCAATATCTTCTTTTCTCCTTCACCATCCTCATCTTCACAATAATTCTCTGCTTTTGATGTAGGCAGTAGAACTCCATAATGCAATGATAATCCCTCTGCCATTTTTGGTACTATTTTGAACGATACCTCCCCTTTCTCATACCTGACTACTTGTCCATGGGGCATTCCACTTTTATCCGCTAATTCCATCTGTGTAAGCCCTTTGCAAACCGCCAATCTTTTGCCTTTTGCACCATTTGGTAGCTTATAGGTCTTATCTCTTCTGTACCCTTACTAATTTGAATCCCTTCTGACAAAAATCTAGTTAGTACACATACCGCATCACGAACCTTCCAGTCCTTAATTCTTTTTAGGGTTTGCACTAAATCAAATGACTTCTTGTCTTCGCTACTAATACAATTTGCTGATTCAGGGAAGAGATTTTCAATATCTTTCGATAATTTTTTTGCCATCTCCTCGAGCGTTTTAGGTAGAATACTGTGTATCCTTCGCTCATACTTTTCTATTAGTGACTTTGCTACACCAGTTTTTTCTGCGAAATCCGCTTGAGTGCATTTTAGCTCTAGCCTAATATCTTTTGCCTTTTGAATTATATGGTAACATAAAGAATCAGTATCTATCTTCTTTTCGGTACTCATGTTTTCACTCATTTGTAGTACAAACATATATACCATTTTATTAAATTTTATTAAAGCCCATACTACCGAACAAAGTAAATCATTTTCCTCTTCCTTTATATTTACCTTGAGTTGAAGCCTGAGCTTTTACAAATAGCTGCCAAAATCCTTTCTGGCCGCCTTCCTTCTGTATCAATTGTGCTAAACGCTGCATCAGTCTATTACCCAAGATAACCATACTCGTCCATTTACCTACTGGCTTTGCAATGTCGACTATTTCTGGATTTCTTTATAAACCTGGATGTCGTCTTGTATCTTATAAAAAGCATCTATTTGGTTCTCAAGGTGAAGTTTTTTTTTGTTTTTTTCTTGATATATATTTTCTGTTTTCTTGCTACTCTTCCTCTGGACTCTTCTTCTATAATACCGATCCCTTCTGACAGGATATGCTTTCCTAAAAAAGAGAAATATCATAGCAACAAGTAATATTATGCTATATATAATTATGTGTTCATAGAACATTTTCGCCTTCACATGTTCTGCTTAGCATTTTTTTCCCTTTCTTACGGCCTACACAAATTATTCTATTTTACAAATATAAGTATTATTTTTTCATTAACTTCTATTATATAAATTTTTTAATGACTAACTTCTGATATAGATAAAAGGCAACAACAGCCTAACATTTTTTATGCCCTTTATAACTCTACAATTGCAAAAAACTCATGAAATTCATTTGCTGGACTTTTAAGAAGGTTTAGAGAAGCAGTTACAAAAAGACAACCAAAAAACATCCAACATCTTAAGTATCTCTCTCAGGTCTTCTGTGGAGGTTGATTTTGTTCAACATATTCAAAATTAAAAAAAATAGACCCAAAAACAAAAATGTTGAATATTTCTTCAGAATTGTGTATAATTACTAATGTTTTTTCACTTTATTTCTTATGGCTTTTCAAAATTTCTTGACGCGTGCAATGATTATGCCTTTAAAAGAATATTTGGTACTGAAAAGAATAAAGATATCCTTATTCATTTCTTAAATGATATTTTAGGCTTTACTGGCTTAGCTGCAATTCAGGACGTTGAATTTTAGCTACCATTTCGGACCCTGAAATTGCCGCTAAAAAGCAGAATATTGTCGATGTTCTTTGTAAGGACTCTCAAGGCTCCAGATATATTATAGAAATGCAGTTTACTAAGACCAAAGGCTTCGAAAAGCGTGCTCAATATTATGCCGCTAAAGCCTACTCAAGTCGAGCTGATCAAGGCGATGAGTATCATAACCTCAAGGAAATTACCTTTATAGCTGTTGCCGATTGTATTATTTTTCCAGACAAGGCTGAGTACAAATCAAATCATACTATTCGGGATGAGAATACTAATGAACATGATTTAAAGGATTTCTATTTCGTATTCGTTGAACTACCAAAATTTACAAAAACGAAAGAAGATCAACTGGAAAATATAGTAGAAAAATGGTGTTATTTTTTTCGATATGCAGCAGAAACAAGGGAAGAAGACCTAGATAAAATAGTTGGTAGTGA
>JAITUS010000133.1 GCA_031286185.1 Rickettsiales bacterium | reverse complement strand
CTTATAACGAAGATGAAGTATCAAAATTCGCTAAAATGGCAGGAGAGTGGTGGGATGAAAATGGCAAATTCAAGCCATTACACATGATGAATCCTGTGAGAGCATCATACATTGTTGAGAAAATAAAAGAGTTAAAAAAATGCGATTTAAAGGAATTATCATTACTTGATGTTGGATGTGGTGGCGGCATTTTGTCAGAGTCAATGGCTCGGGTCGGCATTAACGTTGCGGGAATAGATGTATGTAAAGAAAACATAAAAGTGGCGCAGTCACACGCGAAAAAAGTGGGGTTAAACATAGAATACACACACACCGGCATTGAAGAGCTGAAAAATGACAAAAAATACGATGTGGTTCTGCTGATGGAAGTGGTTGAGCATGTGGATAATTTAGAATTTTTCATGAAAAAAGCGATAGAACTACTAAAACCAGATGGACTAATTTTTATATCGACAATAAATAGAACTATCAAATCCTTCTGTCTTGCAATAATTGGTGCGGAATATATATTAAACTGGCTGCCGAAAGGCACACATAACTGGAATAAATTCCTCAAACCATCAGAGATTGCAAATCACCTAAGAGAAAATAATGTCACACTACAAAACATGGCTGGCATGGAGTATAACGTAATAAAGCGTGAGTGGAACTTAACCAAAGGTGTGGATGTCAATTATATACTTTGTGGGGAACTCTGTTATAAATAGTCAAATTCAGTGCATAGTAGGCCTTTAATATAACAATGTTTTTTTATATAAAGTACTACTTCATTGCCACACTCTTGAAGGATTCTTAGTACAGGTTCCTTTATTGATGAGCAGGTGGCCACTAGGACAAGCATAAGCTGTACCCACACGCTCATACCCAGGAGCAGCAACACATTTTCCGCTATCCAATGTTTGTCCTCTCTTAAGACAACAAACCTCTTTTCCTGTTACTGCTTTTGCAATTTTGGGAGCACCAAAAAATACAGCAACGAACACACCAAGTGAAAAAAGTGCAGGCCAAGGCATTCTACCAAATATTGCAAGCAAGCTTGCACCAATTATTACCACTGTGATCATTGGCCCACCAATTCCATGAATGTAGCGTATTGAATTACACGTTACATCTGTTGCTCCATCAGCGTGTGCATCAGATACATGGGAGAAAATCAACACTATAAGTAAAATTTTAAGAGAATTTCCCACCATTCTTTCAATAATCTCTATTTTTTACGTCCTATTATTCCTCATTTTGGTTAAGTTTCAGTGAATAGTTTTATTTCCACAGTGGCTCAGTAGAAGGGTCAACACACTTTTCTTTGTTATTAAACACATGGCCAATTTTACCACAGTGAATCCAAACGCCTCTAATATCGCCGTTATCCTTACCCACAAATTCATACCCAGGAGCAGCAACACATTTTCCGTTTTCCATCATTTGCCCCTCATAAAGACAGCAAGCTTCTCTTCCTGTGATCTTTTTTACAACTTGAGGAGCACCAAAAAACACAGCAACGAACACACCAAGCGAAAAAAGTGCAGGCCAAGGCATTTTGCCAAATATCGCAAGCAAGCTTGCACCAATTATCACCACTGTAATCATTGGTCCACCCATTCCATGAATGTAACGCATCGAATTACACATTACATCTGTTGCTCCATCAGCGTATGCATCAAATGCGTGGAATAGGAGCAAAACTTCAAATAGAATGGCAAATATGTCTTCCATTGTTTTTCTAGCGATCTTTGATTGATAGTTTTTTTGTGTTCCATTATCTCTCATTTTTATTAAGTTTGAGTAAATAGCTTTTTCCAATGAGGTTTAGTAGTATGTACTTTGTGGTGTGATGATACCAAATCTCAATGGTAAATTAAAAAGTTTCCCTGCGATTAGAGATTTAGCGAATTTATTATGTATCTTGTTTGACTTCGCGATAACGAAAGTTGATATAACCTTTATGCTTAAGAAATTTACCAAATAAAAAAACAAGGCAAAAGGAGCCCTGGTTAATATCTATTTTCAGTATTGACGTTTTTAACAACGATACAAAAAATAATATCATAGAATTTAATAGGATAATCCCTAGAGAATCCTACATCCAAAAAGGTAAGTCATGTTGATGCTGTTTGAATGAGCTGATATAAAGATAAGCCAAATTTTTACAAGGAGGAAAATATTTCAAACAGCAAAGCACCGTTGATTGAACCGAATTTATGGAGTGTGCAACTAGAACACTTCAACTACCACAACTAAATCAACAAATTTTAATAGATAAGGAGAAAACGTTATGAAAACACCAAAGAAAATAGGAAAAGCTATTGCTAAAAAATTCAAAAATTGAAAAGGTATCACTGCTTCAAAAGAGTCAAACGCCTCCAGCAGTAAGGACTTTTTAGAGGAGATTGAAAAACAAAAGCTTTTAGAAGTGTTTAAAAAGGAAATGATCATAGAACACTCAGATGGTCGTAAAGAAAATCATATAATACTGACAGATGCTATGTCACGTAAAGATAGTAGAGCTGTTAGAGAAATTTTAAAACTATCTGAGGAATACGGTATTTTGGAAGAAATCCTCAATAAGAAGATAACAATAAAACAAGCAGATGGTCAAGAGATAAGCTACACACCATTTAATTATGCCAATGAAAATTGTAAAGAAATTGTAAAAATTATTGAGGAATTTAAAGGTGATTCGAATATACCGACTAAAGATACTGCACCTGTAACTGATAATATTGAAGCTGTATCAACTGAATTTGAAAATACCAATAAAGGCAGTAAAGATCTAGACATACACCAATCTATATGCGAAAACAGCGGAGAGACTCAAATGAACACCACACAAGTACCAAACACCTCTGACATTTCCTCTTCTGTTGAAGTAGAACCATGTTTTGATAATGATACTGCAAACAAAGGAAAAAACTCATCAACAAAAACAACGCAGCAAAGACAAGCAATCCTAGCTGGTTTTGTTGGTACAGCGTTGTTAGTGAGTAGTGTTGCGTCGTATATCCTGGAAATGCACGTTATAGCGGTAGTTGGCGGGATTGTTGGATTAGCTTGTGTGAGTTTTGCATTGTACAGTATTTCAAGGCCAAATACGAAGCTTGAAGAAGTGGAAAGCGTAGAACAACCTGATGTTAAATCTCTTTCCAGCCCAACTACGCTTAAACGCTAACTTGTATATTCATAACGTAAGATATCTTAGCTCTAATCCTTAGTTATGAAGTATAAGTTAGCGTTTGAGTAGCTCCCCAAATTTACTTCTGCAATTTAGTACTACTGCGAACAGAAACTCCTTCAAGACTAGCACAAGGTATACTGCTAAAAAATTCTATAATATCTTCTCTACCTTGTTTAGCAGCTAAATCCTTAGGAGTATTATCATAATTATCTTTAATATGAATGCTAGCTCCTTTTTCCACAAGAAACTTCACCATACCTAAATGACCTTTTTTAGTAGCATAATGCAAAGGTGTTAAGCCATTACTATTTCTCGGATTAAGCTTTGCACCTTTACTCACAAGTAGTTTTACTATATCCCAATCTTCCCTTATAGCAGCTTTATGTAGAGAAGTATTATAGTATTTATCACCCGCATTTACTATAGCTCCTTCACTTATAAGAAATTCTGCTATCTCCAGGTAGCCTTTAGAAGTAGCTTCATGCAAAGTAGTCCAACGATTATCAATTCTTCTAGTGTTTATATATTGTCTGATACCCTTTTCCTCTATAAGGTATTTTACCATATCTAAATTACCACTGTGGACAGCAAGATGTAGAATAGTTCTATTACCTAGATCTTTAACATTAGTGTCCATTCCTTTCTCTTCTATTAGATACTTTGCTACATCTAAATGCCCTTTTTCAACAGCTGTACAAAGAGGAGTATGACAATATTTATCTTTGATATTGATGTTAGCACCTTTCTCTATTAGATATTTTATCACATCCAATTTGCCGCTACATGCAGCACCATTCAAGGGGGTTCTACCTTTACTGGTAACGATATTAACATCTGCACCTTTACTTACTAGGTATTCCACCACATCTAATTTACCCCTGTTGAGAGTGGCGAGGTATAAAGGAGTCCAGCCTTCTTCATTAGCAACTATAAAATTAGCTTTTTTTTCATCTATTAGGTACCTTACTACGTTTAAGTAACCACCACAGGCAGCAAGGTACAAAGGAGTCCAGCCTTCCTTATCAGCAACGGTAAGGTCAGCTTTCTTCTCATCTATCAGATACTTTACTACGTCTAAATGACCATAAACAGCATAGTGCAAAAGAGTCCGACCATTCTTATTGACAACAGTAAAATCAGCACTTTTCTCGTCTATCAGATATTCTACTATATCTAAATTCCCACTATAAGCTGCAAGATGTAATGGAGTAATACCCTCCTCATCAATGGTCATAAAATCAGCACTTTTCTCGTCTATCAGGTACCTTACTACGTCCAAATGGCCACCATCAGCAGCATAGTGCAAAGGAGTCCAGCAGTCCTCATCTACTGTATTAACATCAGCTCCTTTGCTTATTAGAGCTTTTACTACTTCTATGTGGCCATTTGCAGCAGCCCAAAGTAATGGAGTTCTTCCATACTTGTTTGGTTTATTAACATCAGCCCCTTTATCTATCAGAGCTTTTACTATTTCTATATGGCCATTTTTAGCAGCCCAAAGTAAAGGGGTACTTTCATACTTATTTGGGTTATTAACATCAGCCCCTTTATCTATCAGGGCTTTTGCTATCTTTGTATAGCCGTTCTTGGCAACAAAACCCAACGATGTTTGGTAATCGTCACTATAATCGTAAGTAAACTTAAATAGATGATTTATTTCAAAACGGTTTTTTTTCCATTCTTCATGTATGCTTGGATCTGCTACTTTTAGCTTCTCTTCTATTTTTCCAATTACGTTATTCCCATTTAAATCATTATCAGCATTTACTGCACTTAGTATTTCTAACCACTGTTCATGTCTCATGATTTTCACCTCAAACCATTTATTTCATTATACTATAGTTAGAAAAATGATCAATCCATAATCAGTTTTTACAATCAAACTTATATTACAACTGCGTTTTCGAAGCCAATATATTGATATTCTTATTATTATTAATAACAAATAAATATTTAAAAAATTTCTTGACTTGCGTAAAAAGACGTGGTTTTATGCCAAGACTACTAAAAAAGTAGTAGTAAACATTTCAAAATTTTGAAGCATTAATTAGTGAGGATTTTTTATATGAGTAACAATAACCAAAAGTCAAGCAACAACACTTTAGCACGACTATTATCAAAGACTCCTGAACAAGTGAAGACATATTGCGAATTACTTGATAATGGAAAAAGACGAGATCTTTATGAAAAGGTGCTGCAGGAAATGCGTAAAAACCCAGAAATTAACCACGTGAGGAGGTTAAATGAAATAGCTTCTGCCATACAAGAAACTATTATTTCCTACAAAAACGGAGATAAGAGGGAAGAAAGTAGGTTTATCAATTAATATATATAAGATGGTAATATGATCGGGAGTGTTTGTATAGTTAAGAGATTAACAAAAAAATAATAGTAGTTTTAATGAGGTTATATGACAAAAAAAATATATTGAAAAAGATAATAGTACTAATATAGCACAGTATCTAAATGGCAAACCCATAGATGATATAGAAGCTAGTATTGTAGGTAAAACATCTTTACATTCAGCTGCTGAAAAAGGTGATTTGTGTTTAACTGCATATGTTCTAAGTAAAGAAACTGATATAAATGCTCAGGATGAAAGTGGTTGGACTCCTTTGCATCGGGCTGTCTATTCAGGAGAGATTGATGTAGTAAGATTTTTAATAGATCAGGGTGCCGATTACAATATTACTGACGGTGAAGGTTCTTCTGTATATTATGCATTTGAATATGGCTATGTTAAATTAGTCAAATATTTTATAGAGGAGAAGGGTATTGATTCTATGACAGCTACCGAATGCGGTACGTTATTTGATCGAGCTAGTGTAGGTGGTGATTTGGATACTATAGAATATCTAATGAACCGAGACGATGTTGTTTATGACTGCAATGATCTATTGGAAAAAGCAGTATCATATGGGTACTTGGACGTTGTTGAACATTTGGTGGAGGAAAAAGGAGTCGATGTAAACTTAGCGTGGGAAAACGGTTATCTGTTCAGTGGAGCGGCAGAAAACGTTTAAATAAGCAAAATTGTTAGAATAAAGTGGGCTAAATAAGATGTAATGTGGTTGATTTGTTAACACTTTGCACGCTTTTAGGCGAAAAA
>JAITUS010000118.1 GCA_031286185.1 Rickettsiales bacterium | reverse complement strand
TTTCGCCTAAAAGCGTGCAAAGTGTTAACAAATCAACCACATTACATCTTATTTAGCCCACTTTATTCTAACAATTTTGCTTATTTAAACGTTTTCTGCCGCTCCACTGAACAGATACATTTCTCATATTTTAATCACACTCTAGAACTATAAATGTAGTTTATTTAATTCAAGCAGAAACCAGTTTACCGTGAACAAATTTTGCTACCTAGCAACCAGAGCTAAAAAATATTGATTTCCTTCTCGTTTAGGTGCTAATTCTACCTTTGCAATATCTTCGGTATCTCTAATTAACCGTTCTAGTTTTTCCAGTCCAACCTCAGTGTTTGTGAGTTCTCTACCTCTAAATTTCATTGTGACTTTGATTTTGTGTCCATGTGTAAGAAAATCCCTTACGTGACGCAATTTTGTTTCATAGTCGTGATCGCCAATATTGGGACCTATCTTAATTTCTTTTATCGTTAACGTTTTTTGTTTCTTCTTTGCTTCACTTGCTTTCTTTTTTGCATCATACTTTTGCTTGCTGTAATCCAAAATTTTACATACTGGAGGAATTGAGTCAGGCGCGATTTCTACCAAATCTAAGCCGATATTCTGAGCAGATTCCAAAGCCTGCTTTATTGCCACAATCCCAACCATTTTACCATTTTGGTCAACTAAGCGTACCTCCTCAGCTGTGATGAATTCATTAATTCTGTTTTTTTTAATTTGCAAATTCTAACTCCCTTAACTCAAATTAACACTTTTTAATAGCAACTCAGCGGCTTTTTCATAAGAAAAAGACTCCTGTTTTTCCGATCCTAAATTTCTCAGTGACACAGTTTTGTTTGCAACCTCATTTTTACCTACAATCCATAATATAGGAACCTTATTTGAACTATGCAAGCGTATCTTATAACTAATTTTTTCATTGGTTAAATCGGGGTTAACCCTAACACCTTGTTTTTTTAAAGCACTGCTAATTTCTGTAGCATAGCTGTCAGCTTCATTTGTGACAGTTAGAATAGCAAGTTGCGTTGGAGCGAGCCACAGCGGAAATTTTCCTGCATAATGCTCTATTAGCATTCCAATAAAACGTTCAAAAGTTCCAAGAAGTGCCCTATGCAGCATAACAGGGTGATGCTTTTGCCCATCTGCTCCTATATAGAAAGCTCCAAGACGTTCTGGTAAAATGAAGTCGACTTGCAACGTTCCACATTGCCAATTTCTACCTATTGCATCTTTCAAAACAAACTCTAACTTTGGGCCATAAAATGCACCTTCACCAGGATTGAGTTCATAACTAAGTCCTGCTTCTTTTACTGCTTCAAGTAGCGCTTTTTCAGCTCTATTCCACACTTCATCGCTTCCTGCTCTAACATTTGGACGGTCTGAGAATTTTACGGAAACTTCATTGAACCCAAGCTCTGAGTATACTTCTTTTAAAAGATCACAAAATTTCACAGTCTCGGAATTGACTTGTTCTTCCATACAAAAAATGTGTGCATCATCTTGTGTAAAGCCACGTACTCGCATCAATCCATGTAATGAACCTGAGCTTTCATTCCTGTGACACGTGCCAAACTCCGCCATACGTATTGGTAAATCGCGATAACTTCTGGTGTGAGAGTTAAAAATCTGCACATGACAAGGACAATTCATAGGTTTTATTGCTAGCTTTTTATCCTCAGACTCATCAACAATAAACATGTTTTCACGAAATTTATCCCAATGCCCTGATTTTTCCCACAGTTCCTTGCTTACTAAAATGGGGGTTTTTACTTCAAAATAGCCGTTATTTATTAATTTTTTCCTTATATAAGACTCAAGAATATTATATAAAGTATATCCTTGTTCATGCCAGAAAATTTGCCCCACAGCTTCTTTTTGAATGTGAAACAAGTTCATATCCTTAGCGATTTTACGGTGGTCGCGTTTTTCTGCTTCCTCCAGACGTTCGATATAAGTGTTTAATTCATCCTTATTTCTCCATGCAGTGCCATATATTCGTTGTAACATTGGACCCTTAGAATCACCACGCCAGTATGCTCCTGCAACTTTCATGAGTTTAAACGCTTTGACTCTACCTGTTGATGGCGAGTGCGGACCGCGGCACAAGTCAACAAAATCTCCTTGTCTATAAACAGTTAGATTTTCACTCTCTGGTATGGAGGAGATAATATCAACCTTATATTTTTCACCTATACTGCTAAAAAAATCAATTGCTTGCTTACGCGTCCAAACTTCTCGAACAAATCTGTGATTGCTTTTTATGATTTCTTTCATTTTCTTTTCTATTGCAACAAGATCATCCGTGGTAAAGGTACGATCTGTAGCAAAATCATAGTAGAAGCCGTCCTGAATTGTTGGACCGATGGTAATCTGAGTGTTAGGAAAGAGCTCTTTCACTGCTTGGGCCATTATATGAGCAGTATCGTGCCTTATTATATCCAAACCCATTTCGTCACTGAGTTGTATCACCTCTATTTCTGTGCCAGATTCAATTTCACGTGAGAGATCATATAACTCACCGTTTACCCTGAAGGCAACGGCTTCTTTTAAAACGTCTGGTTGTAGTATGTCAAAACCAGTAACTCTGTCGCTGTATTCTTCTACTTTTTGTTCAGCTGAAAAAGTAATTCTAATCATAAATATACCTATTGGGAGGACATTGAAACAACAGAGGCTCTGCACATAAGTCAACAATAATTTTTATATAAATCAAAATACCTCCATAACCCTTAATAATTTTACGTAAATTAAAAGCAGTACGCTTCCACGGTTCTCTCCATGGTCTGATATGGCAGTTAATTTGCCAAGCCGCATTATACTTGTTAGGCAGAAGTGAACGGCAACATGTCTAATACGAAATCTAAGTTTTACTCTGCTCTTGCTTATCCCTTCCATCGGCATTACTACCTTGAGTAAAATTTATGCTCCTCCTATATCTTTTAATAACAAAATTCTGTTTTATCAACCAACATTTTATGCATAATTACAGCTAATTTCTGGGCTACTGCAACAATTACCTTACTTCAACAACTAGGCATAGTCAATTTGAGGAGCAGAAGCAAGTTTTGACGCAAAATCGGAAAAAGGTTATGCAAGAGATCTATTGCTATAATCTTCATTATTATATAGATTATACTAAAGGAAGGTTATGAATAAAGAGATAATAATAAAGCATTTGAATAAATCACTCACTGGTGAGTTGACTTCTATACGCCAGTATTTTTTGCATTCTACAATTCTCAAAGATAGTGGGATCAATAAACTTGCAGAGAAAATGAAAGACGAACTTGACGAGGAACTTGAACATGCAAATAAGCTAGCAGAAAGAATTTTATTGCTTAAAGGTATACCAAACTTTCAAGACACAAATGAAATCTCAAAGTATGACGGAAAGTTCACAAAAGATACAATACGAAAAATCTTGGAAGATAATTTAAAATTAGAAGAAGAAGGTTTAAAAGACTATAGGGAAGCAATTTCTGTTGCTGAAAAAGAGAGAGAGTTTGTTAGTGTAATCTTATTAGAGGAATTATTGAAAAATGAGGAAGAGCACTACCATTGGATCGAAGAGCAAATTGCTCTTATTGAACTTACAGGTGTTGAAAATCACCTAAAAACACAAATGTAAGGTGTTAAAAAAAACAATATTTATCTTAATTATACCTTGCTTACTTCTTTTTTTATTAGGATTGTGGCAATTATTTAGATTAAACTGGAAGAACAATATTATCAAAAATATGAGTCTTCCAGTTGTCTATCTGTTGCCCAATAATGATCTTGCAAAATTTAACTACAGACACGTCAAGATTGATGGGATTTTAAGTGACATAGAGCTATACGTTTTTGCAGGGCAACGCGGCTATCATGTGCTGTCTCCTATACTGCTCACTAATGGACATTACATGCTAGTGAATAAAGGAATAGTAAGAGAGAAAAAGAAGGAGAAAGCAAAAATTGAGAAAATAGCTGCGAGTGGAGTTTTATATTGCGATAGCAGTAAAAGCAAAAGTTGGTTAATCAAAAATGATACTGCTTTGAACACGTGGTTTACCCTAAGTACAGAAGAAATTTCCAATGAACTTGGTATTAAGCTAGAGCAGTGCATGTTGTGGCAGAAAGGTTTCAGCAATAAATTAACTATACAGCCGATGAAACACTTGGAATATGCGATAACTTGGTTTGCACTTTCTTTGATTTGGTGTGTAGTTTATTATAGACAAAATAAACGCCACTCAAGTGTCTGACATCAATAGTTACGAGTTGGGATAACAAGAGGAGAACTGAAGAAATAATCATTCATCTATATCGCTGCTAATATCCTTTATCATGCTATAATTGCCTTTCCTAAATCTACTTTTTAAGGACTCAACTCCGCTTTCGCTAATTCCACTTAGGCTCAGTGCTGCTCCACCAAGCTGCAACCCAATCTCAGATGTCTCCGGAATAATTTTACTAGCCCCTAGATCTTTGTAAGCTTCTACATTACTCAGATCTGGTAGGCGTATTATAATATTTACATGTGGAAAATTTGTTGCAACTAGAGAAACAATCTTCTTTATAGTAACTTCGTTCTTTATTGAAATCACGAGAGCTTGGGCTCTTTCTATTCCTACTGATTTTAAAATTTCATATCTCGTAGCATCTCCGAGATATATAGGAAAGCTGTCGCTTTTCCCTTCTTTGACTATCTTTAATTGAATATCTACAACAACGTAACTTAGATGCTCTGCGGTAAGCATTTTTGTTACCATATATCCTACCCTGCCGAATCCAGCAACTACTACATGGTTATAGAGATCTTGTGTATCTGTCTCAATTGCTTCATCGTCTAATATTACTTTCTCAGTGCTAAATGAATTTGCTATCCACTCTCCAAGTCCCGATAGAAGAGGAGTGAAAGCCATAGTTACCGTAGTTACCATCATAAGCACTTGAGCGATTTCACTTGGTAGTACATCTAACTCATCTGCTAAGCGAAACAGGATAAATGCAAATTCACCACCCTGTGCAAGCAATAATCCAGCTTGTATGGCAGGTGCACTCTTAAACCAAAAAAATCTACACAGTACATATATGATAGATGTTTTTAAAACGATAAGGATGATCGACAATAAAGTAATTAGCGGCAATTTATTGAGTAAAAGGTCAATATCGATAGACATACCGACAGTCATGAAAAATAAGCCGAGAAATAAATCTTTGAATGGCAACACCGCGTGTTCCACCGAGTGCCTGTGTTCTGTTTCTGCGACTAATAACCCAGCAACGAATGCGCCCAGTGCCATTGATAAATGAAATTGCTCGGTAATAAATGCTGCTCCTAATATTATTAAGAGTGTTGTTGATACAAAGACCTCGTTACTTTCCATTTTAGCAATAACCGAAAATAAGGGTCTGAGTAATAACCTACCAGTTATAAATATCAACACTAATGCAATAGCTGCTTGTACTAATGAACCTGCCAGTGAGCTTATCAGACTGTTTTCAGAACTACCAGTAAGTAAGGGTACTAATACTATTAGCGGTACCACTGCAAAATCTTGCATTAATAGTACTGCTATTGACAACCTACCAACTTGACTTGCTTGGGAACCTTTTTCCTGCAGAACCTGTAACACTATTGCCGTTGAGGACAATGCAAGCCCACCGCCGATAACTGCCGCCATGTTAGTGTTCACTCCAAAAGCAAGAGCAATGCACCATATCGCTACCATGGTAACTATAACTTGAAGGGAACCAAATCCAAATACATGAATACGCATGGCAATGAGGCGTTCAAAGGTCAACTCAAGGCCTATAATGAATAATAGAAAAACTACGCCAAATTCTGCAAAATTATCCATTGCATCAGCTGAATGTATCAGATTAAATCCATGAGAACCAATCAACGCACCTGCAACGAAGTAACCGAGCACTGGGCTGATATTCATTTTCCAAAACGCTATAACTATAAACACAGCAGCGGAAAGTAAAATTATAATGTCAAACAAATACTGAGAGCTGCCGTGCATGATATTTAACCTGTAGGATCAGACCATTTAATTGAGCAACCAATACTTGACTTTTGGTCAACCGGAGGGTTACCAGTTTCTGCAATGAATTTCATAGCTTGAAATAAATCACTACTTCCTATTTTATAGTTTTGAACCTTTTCTTTTTTTGCATCGTTAAAACGTCCACAATAGCAGAGGTTTAAATTAGCGTTAAAACCAAAAAAGTCAGGAGTACAAACAGCACCATACTCTTTAGCTACTTCTTGTGTACTATCAATCAGATATGGAAATGTAAACCTATTTTCCTTGGCAAAATTAATCATATTTTCAAAGGAGTCTTCTGGATATTCATTTACATCATTTGGCATTATTGCAACAGTACTTACCTGATAATCTTTTTTTAACAAATCAACATCGCTCACCAGATTACTGATAATTGATTGAACGTAAGGACAGTGATTGCATATAAACATTACAATAAGACCATTTTTTCCACGACAACCACTTAATGTATAGTGTTTGTTATCCACCCCCAAAAGGTTGAAATCCTTTGCAGTAAAGTCAAAATCTACTTTAGGAGTATTCAGTGCAACCATAGCTTACAGAGAATTTTGTATCAGACACAGCTTATAATATTATTGCTTAAATGTCAAATGGTTCTTGTGTATACTGTTTGCATACTCTTTGTTGACATTACGATTATAGAACTTATGTTCATAACCTTCGAAGGAATAGACGGCTCCAGTAAAACAACGCAGTCTGAGTTACTTGCAAGTCATTTTAAACAAATTTACGGTGAAGATAATGTGATATTGACCCGAGAACCAGGCGGTACTGACTTTGCAGAGAAGGTAAGAAGGGTATTACTTAAGGACAATATTGATCCCATCTCTGAACTTTTGCTGTTCACCTCAATGAGATATGAACACATGGAAAAATTAATATTACCAGCTCTAGAAGAAGGAAAGATAGTGATTTGCGATCGGTTTATTGATTCAACTATTGCATACCAAGGGTATGGGCTTGGGGTTGACTTAGGGCTAATAGGGGACCTTAATAAGTTAGTAAAGATTAGACGTCCAGATATCACATTTATCCTAGATATTGATGTTCAAGTTGGGCTAAGCAGAGCAAAGGACGAAAACAAATACGAAGAGATGGACATTAATTTTTATAATAAAGTTCGAAAAGGATTTCAAGAAATAGCGCTAAAAGAACCCGATAGGTGCAATATTATCACTGAAATTGAAACTAAAAATGACAATCAAGTGTATAGTGAAATTATCAACAGAATTACTAGCACTATACAAGAGCTGGTTTTGCTAGCAAAATGAAAAGTAAGGCCAACTTCAATGCCGCGTGTAGAAAGTGATCCATTGCAACTGAGGTTACTTTCGCTAGTTGGTGATGGAGTGACAACCTCAGAAATTGTCGTTGCGCCAAAGTATCTATATCCTATTCTCATACTTACATATTTATGTATGTGGTAATCAATACCAGCTTTTAATTGATATGCGAGCCATATTGATGACTCACTTTCATGTTTGTTGCACCAATCCCAGTCCCAACGTAAAGAGAAGAAGAAAAACGATCACTTCTCCAGTGAGAATAAAAGTTTGCTATTAAAGATTCGCTTTTGATTTTCTTTACAGGTCCTGTTTTCCATGAAGTTCTTCCGTTAAATTCAAAACCACGATTGTTTGCTGTCATAACGGAGTATATTCCTTCTAATTCAACTCTGTAGCTGTTTATTGAATAGCCAAACGCCATATTTGCAGCAGAAAGTGGACTATATTTTGGTTGCAGTTTATTCGACTGATCTGATCTTTTTAGATTCTTCCTATTTACACTCTTATTATTATCATCCTGAAAGTTGAAATACATTGTGAAACTAGGCTTTTCAAATTGTTGTAGCTTCAATCTAGCTATGCTGCCAATACCATAATATCCACCACTAAGATAGAATCCTTCTGTTTCACTTGCAAAAGACTGTTGTGATAACAACAAAACAAGGGCTGTTATCACTAACGTTTTTTATTAATCATTACCATTCCACTATTAAAGTTATGTCAATTCTCGTTGTTAGCTAGACAAATAAGGGACTTGCAGGCTTGCCCAAAGCTGCGGCTGTAGGCAATAAAGCAAATTGTTTTTTTATTTCTGGGAATTGCTTTAGTATAACACTGGTTAATTGAAAATTATTTAGTGCAACCTTCGTGAGAAAAATGCCATGTAAGGCACATTTAGAGAGAGGATTTTCTTAGAACCTGTTTAAAATCTCGAAGAGATGAGGTAAAATAAGCATAGACACCTTATTATTAATCTATGCTTATTTTACCTCATCTCTTCGAGATTTTAAACAGGTTCTTAAGCCGATTCTGAAAAGACTGGCGATTATATGCACTAAAATCACGACTTTATCGCTATAAATGTAGTTACCACCTTATACTTTTGGATTACTGTCGTACCAATTTTCGATAGCTTCATCAATGTAATGAAAAATATTTCCTCTTTCCTGGAGAAATTTGTTATATTCTTTTGGGTTACTGACTTTCATTTTCTGTGGCATATTTTTTCTTTAGTAGTTAAATAGCTACTTTAATAATGAATTTTGTCAGTAACCGCTAGGTTTTTTCGGTTGCTATGCAACAAAGCCCACTGGGATCCAGGGAAAAAAGAGCATAGATTCGGTAGAAGGAGTAGGGATTGGTGTCATGAAAGTGGCTGAAACTGGTATCCAGAAATTTGATTGTCAGTAAGCATACTGAGCTGGTGAGCATAAAAGTAGCTGTTTTACGCTAAAACAAACGTCTTTGACGAGATTGCATAAAAAGCTGGATCCCTGTGTCAAGGTATCTGTTCAGTGGAGCGGCAGAAAACGTTTAAATAAGCAAAATTGTTAGAATAAAGCGGGCTAAAATAAGATGTAATGTGGTTGATTTGTTAACACTTTGCACGCTTTTAGGCGAAAAATAGATCATTTAAAGCCTTTTTGCTTGTTCCTCAGCCGGTCCCCTGAACAGATACAGTGTCAAGCACTGGGATGACACCCTCGTGGTAGGCTCAAATCACAACGTCCGTACAGTTGTGTGTCAGCTACTTACATGACACCACTTTTGCTTCAATATTTACCCTGCCCCTGAATAGATACGCAAGCTGTTTATGAAAAGTACATCCACTGCACAGACAAAAGAAACATCAAGAACCAAAGTCTTTGATCCAGGGGCAAAAAACTTTGCCCCTCCAGTGAGATAAAATTTAGGAATTCAATCTTAACTTTTCACTTAAAATCAAATTCACAACATCAGGGCTAGCTTTTCCTTTTGTAAGTTTCATAACTTCGCCAACAAAGAATCCATATAATTTTGTTTTACCGCTTTTGTATTCTTGAACTTTATCTTGGTTGTCATTGATGATCTTGTCGATAACCTCAGATATTTGACCTTTATCGGTTATTTGCTTTAGGTCCTGCTCTTCTATAATTAAAGATGCCGATTTGCCAGTCTCAAACATAATATCAAAAACTTGCTTGCCAAGTTTAGCAGAGATTGTCCCATCAACGATGAAATCCAAGAGCTCGGACAAGGCGTTTGCTTTGATCGGAGAGCTCACAATATCAATACCTGCTTTATTCAAACGACCAAAAAGTTCTACAGTTAACCAAGTAACGGCGAGCTTTGAATCATGCTTTTCTATCAATTCTTCAAAATAATCGGCAATTGCTTTATCGGAAGTGATGACTTCTGCATCGTATTCGTTGATACCTAACTCTTTAATGTATCGCAGCTTCTTTTGGTCTGGCAACTCAGGCAAAGATGACTTAATAAGATCGATTTTGTCTTGGCTTATCTCAACAGGCAATAAATCAGGTTCGGGAAAATATCTGTAATCGCTTGCATCTTCTTTGTTTCGCATCACTTTTGTTTTTCCCAAAGTGACGTCGAACAATAAGGTGTCTTGACTTATTTCTCCCCCACTTTCCAAAATTTCGATCTGCCTTTGTATTTCATAATCTATAGCCTGCATAATATAACGTATTGAATTTAGGTTTTTTATTTCACAACGAGTACCAAATGTGCTACTGCCTTTTGGACGCACAGAAACATTTGCATCACAACGAAGCGACCCCTTTTCCATATCACCATCACATGAGCCAATGTAACGTAAAATCTGCCTCAATTTTTTCATGAATTCTGCAGCTTCCGCAGATGACCGAAGATCTGGCTCTGAAACGATTTCCATTAAAGCAACCCCTGCACGGTTTAAATCCACATAAGTTTTGCTCTCTTCATGAACGCTCTTTCCTGCATCTTGCTCTAGATGAATTCTCGCAATTCTTATTTCTTTTTCATTATTGTTGATAAACACTCTACCGTTCCTAACTATCGGCTCAAAGAACTGAGTTATCTGATAACCTTGCGGTAAATCAGGATAAAAATAATTTTTCCGGTCGAAGTAAGAACACTTATCAATTTCTGCAGAAAGTGCGAGACCGGTGCGTATTGCCTGTTCTATAGAGTAGTAATTTAGTATTGGCAATGTGCCCGGCATTGCCGCGTCAACCAGAGAAACTTGAGTATTATGCTCAGCACCAAACTCAGTTGATGAACTAGAAAATAGCTTTGCCTTAGAAGAAACCTGAGCGTGCACCTCAAGCCCAATTACCGCTTCCCAATTCTCTTTTGTCATGCATTCAATCCAAGTGATAATTTCAATATTCTGCAAAATTAGCACAAAAAGTCAAAACAAAACCCATGTTTTTATACCTTTATCTTAACTTTTTAACCTGTGATTTAAGAGTAGTGTGTACCAAGAATGCAAAAATTACTTGACAAATCTCACCAACCCCATTATCATAAGGTTGAAGTTATTATTTATCTTCAGTCTGTGCAGATTAAACGACAAAAAAACTTAGCATATTTGGCGTCTCATGTTTAATTTTTTGCACTATGTGCACCGTATGTCTTTATAAAACTTTTGGTTTTTTACCTATACAAGCTGAAACGCGCTTATAAGTCGTTTAAGACATTAAAAAACGCCAATGTTATAAGATAGATAGTGAATAACTAGCTCTCGGGGTTTTTTGCCTTTTTTTCTGTTTAGTTTAGATTATGCAAGAAATCTAATGCTCGTACAGTCACAATAGGTCTGGAAGTTTTTATAGAACTAAAACTAAAGAAAACTTGCATGTGAACTTATCAAGGTGTAAAATTAAAATTGTTTTAAAATGAATAGGTAAATTATGAATCTTATTATAAAATCCGCTATTGATTTTACTGCTCCGGCTGTTCTCTCTGACGGAAAAATAGTTGACAGCTTCTGTCTAAGCGAACATGTAAAAGATAAGTATGCGGTCCTT
>JAITUS010000112.1 GCA_031286185.1 Rickettsiales bacterium | reverse complement strand
AAAAAAGGCAAAAGAAATCCCGTGGTAGAAGTTGCTCACTCTCTAATCCTGCAAATTGGCGTACTATACTGTCTTAAACGACTTATAAGCGCGTTTCAGCTTGTATAGGGAAAACCCTAGAAGTCTAGGTGAAATTAATAAAGACATGAGGTGCATATAGTGCAAAAAATTAAACATAAGACGCCAACTACGTGATACTTTTGTCGCTTAATCTGCACAGATTGAAGCTAAATGAATAGCTTCAGTACTATGATAAGGGGATGGGTGAGATTTGTCAAGTAGTTTTTTCGCCTCTATTGGATAACGTTATAGCTTTTTCTACTGTTGTCTATCCTTTCCTTGTGTAGTGGGAATTGGTATAACTACACTACAAACCCTTTCCTCCCACTCACTTAAGGTAACAGGCTCATAACCCGACTTTTTTAGTATCTTAATAATCTGAGGTAAAGCCTCAACTGTATTTGATTTGTTGTCGTGGTCATGGAACAGTATGATTGCTCCATTGTGCACGTTGCTTATAACTCTTTCAACTAAGATCTCTGGTTTATCACCTTGCCAATCTAGAGAGTCAACTGTCCATAATATCGAATACATATTCAATCGATTAGTGTTTTCAATCAAATTATCATCATGACATCCATATGGTGGGCGAAACCATTTTACATCTTGTTCTGTTGCATTTTTAATTGCCGTACTTGTCTTCTCCAGCTCTTGCAATTGTTCTTCACTTGAAAGCAATGTCAACTTTCTATGCGACCAAGAGTGATTGCCCAGCTCATGACCTGCATTATAGATTCTCTTTACTATCTCGGACGTTTTTTTATTTATACGTTCACCAAGAAGAAAAAATGTCGCTTTTGCTTTATAGCTTTCTAAAACATTGATAATATCGTTTACTCTACTGTTAGATGGTCCATCGTCAAATGTAAGTGCAACAAATTTATCACTGCTACTTAACAATTTTTTTATGTTACTTAAACTTCTGTACGATAGATCTAAATTACAACTGAGCCCACGATATGGTAAATTAAAGTTACAACCACCACAGAAAACTGTGGTTGAGTATAGCAAAAGAAAAATTGTTATTAGCCATCCTTTCAGCCCTGCCATTTTCGTACCTTTCATCCTACCTTACTGCAACTATAAACCTTGGTCCATGAAATCAGAAGTATCAACTTTCTCTTGCAGACAAGCAGCAATAACAGTGTTTATCATCAAAAGCGCAATGGTCATTGGACCAACGCCCCCAGGCACTGGCGTAATAGCTTTGACTTTTTCTTTTACTCCATCGAAGTCAACATCACCCACGAGCTTTGTTTGCCCTCCTACATTCACATTATTTATACCAACGTCAATCACTATTGCCCCTTTCTTTATCCAGTCTTTTTGGACAAAATTTGGCTTTCCAACCGCTGCAGCTACTATATCCGCTTTAGAGCAGTATTCAGCTAAATTCCTGCTTTGTGAATGCAAAATGGTAACAGTACAGTTTTCTTGCAACAACAGGTGAAACATCGGTTTACCCACGATGTTTGATCTGCCAATCACGACTGCGTTTTTACCTGAAAGATTACTTTCAACCAATTTAATTAAATGCAAAGAACCTTTAGGAGTACAAGGTATAAGGCAATTTTTTTCACCTTTAACTAATCGGCCAACGTTTTCATCATGGAAGCCATCCACATCTTTTTCAACGCTTACTGTGTTAATTACTCTGCTTGCTTTAATACGGCTTGGTAAAGGCAATTGTACTAAAATGCCATGCACAGACGGATCTACATTTAACTCATTAATTTTTGCAATTAATTCATTTTCTGAAATATTATCAGGTAAAACAATAGTCTCAGAACTTATGCCTATTGACTCTGCTTTTTTTTGTTTATTACGGACATAGACTTGACTTGCTGGGTTGCTACCCACAAGAATTACTTTAAGACAAGGAAAAATGTTGTGCTTCTTCTTTAAAACATCGATTTTTTGTGATAACTTCTTGCACAGATCACTTGCTATTTCCTTGCCGTCAATGATAATTGCCACTTGCTATACTCCTTGCCATTCTTTGAAGCCAGGTAATTTGATATCAAATAAACTTAATACTTTGCCAATAGAATGATTTATAATGTCCTCCAAAGATTTCGGTTTAATATAAAAAGCTGGCATTGGCGGAGCAATAATTGCCCCCATCTCCGTCAATTTTAACATATTTCGTAAATGACCGAGATGCAGTGGCGACTCTCGCACCATAAGAACTAATTTCCTTCTTTCTTTTAGCGTTACATCTGCAGCTCTCGTTAACAGGTTGGAAGTAACGCCTGACGCAATTTCAGACATTGTTTTCATAGAACATGGAGCGATAATCATCCCTAAAGTTTCAAACGAACCGCTCGCTATTTTCTCTCCTATTTTTTCTTCAGAATAGTAAAAATCTGCAAGTGATGTGATGTCTTCAAGTCTTTCTGCAACTTCATGAGCCAGAGTGGTTTTTCCAGCGCGACTTATTACTAAATGAGTTTCATAGTCAGCATCTTTTAACACTTCTAAAATACGCACACCATAAATAGAACTAGATGCTCCACTTATCCCAATTACAATTCTGCTATTCACTTAACTCTTCTTCGCAATTCATTCCCAATGCACGTTTATAAGTATCAAGTAATATTTCTTGTTCTTCTCTGTCATCATTATCCATCTTTCTTAGCCTGACAATCTGTTTCATCACCTTTGTATCCCAACCTTCATCTGCAGCTTTTGCATATACATCACGAATGTGACCTTGCACATCCTTCCTTTCTTGCTCGAGTTTTTCGATTCTTTCTATATAACCTTTTAACTCATCGGCTGTTATTTTTACTGTGTCTTCCATAAAACCTAACTAATTAATCGCTGTCATAGTATGATCAGTTTTTACTTGTACTTCAATAACAGTAATAATATTTTTATCTTTTTTCAAAATCTTGAAATGAAAACCACATATGAAAAATTCTTCGCCTTCGTCAGGAATGCGCTCTATCTCATTCACAATCATACCTGCTAGAGTTGTAGCTTCTTCATCAGGAAGATTCCAGTGTAACTGTCTGTTAATGTCCCTAATAGTTGATTTTCCTTCGATATGATACACATTGTCAGATATTTTCTTTATAAAATTCTCCGTGATTAAATCATGCTCATCGGAAATTTCTCCAACTATTTCTTCCAATATATCTTCAAGAGTTACAATTCCCTGCAGTGCTCCATACTCATCAACAACAAACGCAAGATGTTTTCTATTTTGACGGAAGTTATGTAGTTGAACGCTAAGTGGTGTACTTTCTGGTAAGAAACAGGGTTTTGACATAATTTGGGCAATATTAACCTCCTCTATTTTATTATCCTTTTCACGCAAAGCGTTTATTAGATTCTTTACGTGAACTACTCCGACAATGTTATCTGGTTCTTTTTGCCATAAAGGCACCCTACTGTGACTGCTGGTTAAAATTTCTCTTATCAATTCTTCTTTATTTCGATCTATATCAAGAGAAAATAGGTTTCTCCTATGGGTCATAATTTCCGATATCTCTGTCTCAGCTAAATCAAGTATGCTGTTTAGCATATCCAAATCCTGTTGTAACATGGTTCCTTCACTGCGATGAAGAGTAATCATATTACGCATTGCATCCGCTGCAGATATTACTTCCCTATTCTTGTGAAGCCCACATAACTTTAGAATAAGATTGACAATAAACTGAATGCCTAATGTCAATGGAGAAAAAATCTTGACAAAAAACAGTACAAAATAAGTGGAAAATAATGTAAATTTCTCAGGATTTTGCATGGCGTAAGTTTTTGGTAACACCTCGCAAAACAGCAAAATACAAAATGTCATTACAATCGTTGATAGAAATACGCCTTCACTTCCAAAGAAATTTATAAATATCGCTGTAAATAAAGCGGAACAAGTAATGTTAATAATCGTATTGCCGAGCAGCATCGTTCCTATTGTTAATTCTTTTTTACTTAACAAGCGATCTATTATCTTGGCCCTTTTGTTACCCTCTAGCTTTAGCTTATTAACGCGAGATCGGCTGATTGAGGTTAGACCTATTTCTGCCCCTGAAAATAAAAACGATAAAATCAATAAAACAAAAATTACCGATAATATTGAACCCAATAACCAATCCATTAAAGTATGATGTTATTGTGACAAAAAACAGAGTTAATTTTACATGTTATAAGAAGCATTCGCAAGTTTGAAATTTTGTATAGCTGGACTTTATATTTTTCTAAAACATTTATATACCTTTAATCTCAAAAAATGAATTATAGAGTGTATCACACGCTGCATCCACATTTTTATCCTGAACAATAAGTGGAGGTGTTATTCTCACTACTCTATTATTTAAAACTTTAGTCATTATTAAACCTTTGTCAAGGGATTGGCTAACAATTTTGTCAGCCAAAGGAGCTTTAAGCTCTATTCCTATTAACAAACCCTCCCCACGAATTTCTGAGATTATTCTTGGAAATTCTTCAGCTAACAGTAGTAATTTTTCTTTTAGATATTTACTAACCCTTCTAATATGGTCGAAAAAGCCTTCTTTCAGCACTATATCGAGCACTGCGTTACCAACAGTCATGGCAAGCGGATTACCGCCATAAGTTGATCCGTGAGTTCCTGGAGTAATCGCTTCTGCTATATAATTTCTTACTAAACATGCAGCTAAGGGAAACCCGTTACCCATAGCCTTCGCGCAAGTTAAAATGTCAGGTTCGATTCCTATATTTTGATAATGAAATAAAGAACCAATACGCCCATACCCACATTGCACTTCATCAAAGCATAGGATCATTTTCTGAGATTTTGTTATTTCCCTTACTTTGTGAAGGTATTCTACATCCAGTGTATACACTCCACCCTCGCTTTGTATGGGCTCTAAAAACACAGCAGCTGTTTCATTACTGATTTTCTCCTCTAGCGCTTTGATGTTGTTTCTTGGCACTTTATCAAAACCAGCAAGGAGTGGAGCAAAACCTTTGCGTGATTTTTCATTTCCTCCAGCGGAAATTGCAGCAATACTGCGGCCATGAAACCCCCCTTCGATTGTAATAATGCGGTTGCGCTTTTCTTGCCCTTTTAAATAAAAATAACGGCGAATAAATTTAATTGCAGCTTCTGTTGCTTCAAGTCCGCTTGAACAGAAAAAAACTTTATCCGCAAAAGTAAGTGTTGTTAAACGCTCAGCAAGCCTTTCTTGCTCGGGAATAGTAAAAATATTAGAGCAGTGCCATAATAAATCCGATTGCTCTTTCAGCTTATCTGCAATATATGGGTGACAATGTCCTAAAGAGGTTGTAGAAATACCCGCAGCAAAGTCTAGATATTTTTTGCCATCTTTATCAAAAAGGTATACCCCTTCTCCTCTAACTATAGGAGTTTCAAATCTATTGTACGCATTGACAATGTGATTCATTTAAGTGCTGTAATACTATCCACATTATACTTTAAATACTCCCTTAGCACAAAGCTTTTCCTTTGCTAAGGTTTAAGTTGTCGTTAGACTTTTTGCATAACCATACCCAACCAATTTTTAGCAGCGCGCTGGGCATATAACAATCGTCAGAAACAAAAAAAACTACTTGACAACCTTCGCCAGTCCCTTTATCATGTTATTGAAGCTATTCGTTTAGCTTCAACCTGTGCAGATTAAACGACGAAAGTATCACGTAGTTGATGTCTTATGTTTAATTTTTTGCACTATGTGCACCTCATGTCTTTATTAATTTCACCTAAGGCTTCTAGGTTTTTGCCTATACAAGCTGAAACGCGCTTATAAGTCGTTTAAGACAGTATAGTACGCCAATTTGCAGGATTAGAAAGTGAGCAACTTCTACCACGGGATTTTTTTGCCTTTTTTTCTTATTTGGTAAATTTCTTAAATATTAAAGCAATTCATGAACGAACATTTATTTTTACAACAAACGGTGTCATTCCAGCGTCATACGCTGGAATCTAGGAATTTTATCAAGTAGGTGAGCATAAAAGTTATGTTAAAATGCACCGTTTTATGGAAAACTGGATCCCAGTGTCGGGAGCACTGGAATGACACCCACAGACCTGTCATTCCAGCGCGTGACGCTGGAATCCAGGAATTTTGTTAGGTTAGTGAGTATAAAAATAGCCGTTTTACGTTAAAATATAACATTAATTATTATGGAAAGACTGGATCTCAGTGTCACGCACTGGGATGACAGGAGGAGGGGCACTGGGATGACACCCTTCTAGGCTACTGGGATGACAAAAAAGGAGGCACTGAGATGACATCATAGGGATTGGGATGACAAGAAGAGGGTAACAACAGAACTTACTTAGGTATGAAATTACTCGCGTAAGATTTTGGGCGTCTCTTAATGTCTTTTGGCATTTCAATTATATATTTAGCATTGCGTCTTTTTGCGTAGAATACTGCTTTTTCAAGGGAGTCAAACTTTAATACAATCTGTTTTTTTGGGTTTTTTGAACCAATCCATCCCATCAGAGGTTCAATATAGTAAGGATCAGGTTCAGTTCTTAGGTGCCAAAAGTGTGTATTACCTAAGCCTGATTGTGTTGCAGTTCTTGTTGGTTTGTAAATCTTAAAAACTACTCTATCGTCAATGCCCATGGCTTTTGCTAAATAAACTAAAATATATACCTAAATAAATCCCTTCACAAACAATTAACGTGGTTCCTTTTTCTCTTTATAATGGAACAATATAGTTTTTACAAATTCAAAAATCAGTGTTAAATAAAGGTATAAACACAAAAAGAAAAGAAATGATTGAACTTAAAGGTCCAGAAATTTGTGCGAGTGGAAATAAGGAAAATTTAATTGTTTGTTTACATGGCTGGGGATCAAGCGGTGATAACTTTGTTCATCTTGCTAAAGTTATGGGCAAATCTTTATCTGATTCATGTTTTATAGCACCAAGTGCTCCATTTGAAAGGGAAATAGGTGACGGTTATCAATGGTTCAGCTTAGAGGATCGCAGTGAAGAGGTGCTATATAATGGAGTAAAGAATGCTGCATCGATAGTAAATCATTTTATTGATACGAAGTTAAAAGAGCTTAGCTTAAATGATGAACAGCTTTCTTTGATTGGGTTTTCCCAGGGGGCAATGCTTGCAATACACACAGCTCTTACCCGTTCTCAATCTTGTGTATCGGTTGTTGCATATTCTGGTAGGTTTCTTTCGCCTTCAAAAGTTGCACCAGAGATCAAATCAAAGCCCAACATGTGCATTATCCACGGTGATGCTGACGATGTAGTACCTTTTTCTTCTCTTGACTTGGCGGTTAAAGCTCTGAAGGAAAATGGAATAAATGTTGAGGGATACCCAATTCATACATTGGGCCACATTATCAATGAAGAAGGAATAAGATTAGGTGTAGAATTTATTAAGAAAAATTTCAAAAACTAATTTTCATGCACTTGTTTTGCTTCGGTTATGGATATGTAGCTAGGTTTCTATCGAAAAAGTTACTAAATTTAGGTCGGAAAGTTAGCGGCACTTCAAGAAATCAAGGTGTACGAAGCGTTAGTCTCTCTAATTACAATGAAGTGAGCAAAGATACGTTTCAAGACGTAACACATATTTTAATTTCCATCCCGCCAGATGGTGATGATGTGCTGGAGAAATATGGCCATTACTTTCAAAATGTCAAATGGCTTGGTTATCTATCTGCAACTAGTGTCTATGGCGACCACGCTGGTAATTGGGTTACAGAAGAATCTGAAACAAAACCTGTGGAAAACAGAGGAGAGAATCGCCTTAGATCCGAAAAGAAATGGCTAAATAGCAAATTACCTGTTCATGTTTTTCGTTTGGCTGGAATATACGGTTCCGGGAGAAACATATTAGTTGATTTACAACTTAATAAAGCAAGAAATGTACGAAAAGAAGGGCATTTTTTTTCTCGCATTCATGTTGAAGATATATCGAATATTCTATTTTCTTCCATGCAAAACATAAAACCTGGTGAAATATATAATTGTGCGGACGACTTGCCCGCTACACAATCTGAAGTGGTAGTATACGCGGCAAAACTTCTGAATGTTAGTGCTCCAGAGTCAGTGGAGGTTTCTTCCTTGCCTAACTGTGCGCAGAGTTTTTATTTAGGGTCAAAAAAAGTAAGCAATGTTAAAGTTAAAAGGGATCTTGGCATCTCTCTGGTTTATCCTAACTATAAGGTAGGGTTGGAGAGCTTACATGCTGAAGAGTCGAAATCACACATTTGAAAAATCTCTTGCATAACCTGCTTTCTGATTTTGCGTTTTGGATGACATCTTTTAAAAAAGGCAGAAGCGATAGATTTTGATGGGAATGGTATCTGTTCAGTGGAGCGGCAGAAAACGTTTAAATAAGCAAAATTGTTAGAATAAAGTGGGCTAAATAAGATGTAATGTGATTGATTTGTTAACACTTTGCACGCTTTTAGGCGAAAAATAGATCATTTAAAGCCTTTTTGCTTGTTCCTTAACCGGCCCCCTGAACAGATACATGGGAATGTAGTTGAGGGGACGGGGGAAAGAGGTAGAGAATGGCTCTACCCCGTACCACTTAACTCTGGGTTTTTGCTTGAAACTTATCTTCAAATGCTTTCATAATAGCAGGGTTTCCCACCACACTATTAGCAAGAGCGCTTGAATCCAGTTTTTTACTCAATTCAGTACTTAGATAACTTTGAGTAACGAAACCTTTAGTTTTTTCGTCAACTACTGTTTGAGCTTCTTTTTTGGCTCCACTTATTTCCTCATTTTTATGCATTTGCTGATATGAAAAATAAGCTGCTACGGCAAAATATACAGCGGCAACAAATAAAGCTGCAATTCCAACAGGGTTAGCAACAGATGCTAAAAATGCAGGTCCAGCAATTACATTAGTAGCAATTAATATTGTTGCCATTGCTGCTGCTAAAGATGCAACTGCAACTGTACCTTCAATACCCATTTTTGTTATAGGTGCTATGTTTTCCTTTTTCCGTATGCTTGGTTCTGTAGTCATAATAACTTCCTCCTAAATATTAAAGTTAGTAAAAATTAAGTATATATTAATAACACATGTTAGTCAAGTCTTTTTTTATAATAATTTAATAAAATGAGTATATTCTGAGTTGCTTCCTAAATTGCTATTAATCATGTACAATTGACACATGGTTGGCTGAATCTCGACAAAGCAATAGGAATTAGTTCTGCACAAGCTGTAGCCCAAGTTAAAAAGATTTTTGGAATTAAAAAAGCTGGTCATTTGGGAACACTTGACCCCTCAGCTTCAGGTGTGTTGCCAATTGCCCTTGGCTAAGCGACAAAAACTATACCGTACTCATCTTGCGATTCAAAGGCATACAATTTCACAATAAAATGGGGAGAGCAAAAAACCACAGACGACTTAGATGGTGATACTATTAAAGCTAGCAACATAAAACCTGAATATAACCAAATAAACTGTGCGATCAAGAACTTTGTTGGCGAGATAGCACAAACTCCTCCTCAATTCTCAGCAATAAAAATCAATGGGACAAGGGCATACAGATTAGCAAGAAGCGGGCAAAAGCGAATATAAAGCCCCGCTTAGTGCGAATATATGAACTTAAATTGATCTCTGCTGATACCATAAATAACAGTGCTGATTTTTCTATGTTATGCGGTAGTGGCGTATATGTGAGGTCAATTGCGAGAGATCTCGGAATTGCATTAAATTGCTTTGGACATATTACACAATTAAGAAGGACCATGGTGGGTAATTTTAGAGAAACCGAATCAGTGACAATTGAACAGCTTACAAAAAAAGATAAAATTATCCCCATTGCATCAGCCTTAAAATCAATGTTCAAGGTTGAAATTTCCGCAGAGGAAGCGGAGAAAATCAGAAAAGATCAGGAAATCGTATTAAATAACTTGCGTAATTTAAAGAATTATGATATTTTCTGTACGATAGTGGGTAATGTACCCGTTGCAATCTGCAGTTTTACTTATAGTTGTGTAAAACCTATTCGTGTTTTTAATGTTTGAAATGAGGTTTAGATGTCAATAACATCAGAAAAGAAAAAGAATTTAATAAATATATATGCAATTAAAGAAAATGACACAGGTTCATCTTTTGTACAATGTGCTATTTTAACCGAAAGGATCAGTAACTTAACTGAGCACTTTAAAGTGCACAAGCATGACCATCACTCTAAGCGTGGTTTACTTATATTAATAGGTAGAAGACGCAAACACTTAAATTATATAAAGCGTAAGTTTGGTAATCAGGCCTATCAGGAGTTAATAGAGAAGTTAGGCATTAGAAAATAATCGAGGAATTTTGTATGTTTGAAATTATAAAAAAATCTATAGACTGGGGTGGTTGTACCTTATCTTTAGAAACTGGGAAAATAGCACGTCAAGCTGATGGTTCAGTGGTTGTAAATTACGGGGGTACTTCCATTTTAGTAACTGTTGTACGTAAAAAGAAGGAAGAAAATGTTGATTTCCTGCCTCTAAATGTACAATTTATTGCAAAAAGCTATGCCGTGGGCAAGATTCCCGGTGGCTTTTTTAAAAGAGAAGGTAAGCCATCTGATAGGGAAACTTTAATTTCAAGGGTAATAGATAGGAGCATAAGACCGCTATTCCCAGAAGGTTTTCACGATGAAGTCAGCGTGGTGTGCAATTTATTAACTTATGATACGGTCAACCCTCCTGAAGTACCAGCATTGATTGGTACTGTTGCAGCCCTTGCAATTTCTGGTGTTCCTTTTTACTCTACCATAGCTGGAGCTTTGGTTGGTTGTGATGAAAATAACAACTATGTACTCAATCCTTCTGTTCAAGAGATGAAAACAAGCAGCTTAGACCTGTTTTTATCTGGTGACGAGCATTCAATTTTGATGGTCGAATCAGAGGTAAAGGAACTTTCTGAAGAAAATGTTCTAAGCGCAATAAAATTTGGTCATGAACACCTTCAACCCGTCATTAAGCTTATAAAAGAGTTTGCTGACACAATTGGCAAGAAACCTGAGAGCTTCGCTCCTATTGATATGTCAGACATAATGCAGGATCTTGAAAAGTACAGTAAAGATTTTGAAAACGCGTACTTACAAACAGTAAAACAACAGCGAGCTCAAACTTTAGAAGCGCTCAGAGGTGATATATTAAACACTCTTAAGGAAGCTGGAAAAGATGAGAAATTAATTACATATGCAATAAAAAGCTTTGAAAGATCCTTAGTGCGCAAGATAATTAAAAAGAAAGGTATGAGGATAGACGGTCGTAAGCACGATGAAATACGTCAGATAGAGGTTGAAGTTGACATTTTATCCAGAACCCATGGTTCTGCATTATTTACAAGAGGTAGTACTCAGGCACTGGTTGTTACTGCTCTTGGTACTACACAAGACGAGCAAATTGTAGATGACATTGAAGGCGACAGACGTGAGCATTTCATGTTGCATTACAATTTTCCTTCATTTGCTGTTGGAGAGGCTTCTGCTATACGTGCACCAGGAAGAAGAGAAATAGGTCATGGTAAACTTGCTTGGAAAGCAATTCATCCTGTTTTACCTGATAAATCCGAATTTCCTTATACAATAAGAGTAGTATCCGAAATTATGGAATCAGACGGCTCTTCTTCTATGGCAACAGTTTGCGGTACCTCCCTTGCCTTAATGGATACAGGCGTGCCAATAAGGGCTCCCATTGCTGGAATTGCTATGGGCCTCATCAAAGATAAAGATGAGTATACAATACTTTCCGATATCCTGGGTGATGAAGATTATCTTGGCGATATGGACTTTAAAGTAGCAGGAACTAGTGAAGGAATTACAGCACTGCAAATGGATATGAAAATTTCTGGTATAAGTTTTGAAATTGTTGAAAAATCTTTGGAACAAGCAAAGGCTGGAAGGTTGCATATCTTAGAAAAAATGAATGCAGTGATTTCAGAACATAGCGATGACGTGAAAAGTCATGCACCAAGAATGGTATCATTTTACATAGATAAAGATAAAATTTCTGCGGCTATTGGTGCTAAAGGAAAAAATATACGCAGTGTGTGTGAAAGAAGTAATGCAAAAATTGAGATAGGGGATGACGGCAAAGTTTCTGTGTTTGCCATGAGTAGCACTGAAGCTGAAATTGCAAAAAATATGTTGATTGATTCAATAACAGAACTAGAGCAAGGTGCCATAATTGATGCCAAAGTTATCAAAATAGATAAATCTATTGTAGAACTTGAACTTCTCAATGGAAGAAGAGGAAAAATGCACATAAGTGAAGTGGCTAATCAGCATATAGAGTCCATTGAGGATATACTTAAACAGGGCGATATTTTCAAAGCGCTGGTAATTGATTTTGAAAAAGGTGGATGCCCAAAATTGTCAAGGCGTCGCGTTGATCAAGAAACAGGCGAATTTTTTGAAGGCGAGCTCTATAATGAAGAAAAGAAAGATGGTTCAAGTGATAGGGATTATTATAATAGTTCATTCAATAGAAAACCTGGGCATCGTAAGAGACCTACTCGTCCTCGTTCTGGCTTCAGTAACAGGAGTAACAGACCACAATTTGGTAGTGATGATTCATCATCGAGCTTTTATTGAGCTTGCATAACCAATTTATGGTAAGGAATTTTTAAGAGAAACGCAGAACACTTAAAGTATTTGAGGAGCGGAAGCAAGTTTTGACGTAGAAATTACCACCAGAAAGCAGGTAATGCAAGGGATCTAGTAGATTTCTGTATTACCTCCTTCCTCCTAGGTACTGGGACGATATCGGTTGTTGATTTGTCTCTCAACTAGAGGTTTAGGTAGCTATAGCGATGGGTTTTTAAGGTCGTTTATAGCCTTTTCTGTATTTGCAGCTCTAAATATTGCTGACCCAGCGACCAAGATATCTGCATCTGCTTTTATTATATCGGCTGCGTTTAGGGCGCTCACTCCACCATCTACTGAAATTTGCGTTTTAAGATTACGCTCTTCTATCATTTTCCTTACAACAGATATCTTGTGTAGCTGCGAATGGATAAACTCCTGTCCCCCAAATCCAGGGTTGACTGTCATAATTAGCACAATATCTAGTTCATGTATTATATACTCAAGCACACTTGGAGAAGTTGAAGGAACGATCGAAACTCCAACTTGAATTGTTTTTCTTGTATCGTTTACGTTTTTGTATGACTTTATCTTTCTTACCAGTCTCTCAAGGTGTATCTCTGCTTCTGCGTGTATAGTAATAATATCAGCACCAGCATTTATAAAGCTTTCAATATGGTCACCAGGAGATTTAATCATTAAGTGTACATCAAAAGGAAGATTACTATACTTACGTATTGCAGAAACAACACCCGGACCAATTGTAATATTCGGAACAAAGTTTCCATCCATAACGTCTATGTGTATATAATCTACACCTAAATCGCTAATTTTTCTTACTTCTTCCCCTAATTTTGCAAAATCTGCTGAAAGTATAGAAGGTGCAATTTTAATACCCATGGGCTGTCTTCTTATTAAAAAATAAAAATAACTTATTTTTTTAACTCTGTCACCTTGACCACAAAACACAGGGAAAGTTGCATCCATGCTGGAACGATAAGGTCTTGCAAGAATTTACTATAAACATCGTATTTACATGAAATACCTTGACTTCATGCGTGTTAAGAAGCATTTTATATACGTTGGTGCCCGTAGCTCAGCTGGATAGAGCAACAGCCTTCTAAGCTGTGGGTCGTAGGTTCAAATCCTACCGGGCACACCACACATGTAGCACACTACCCCGTGTTTTTACTTTGTCATGTAACTTCCAAACGAGCTTTTATTGCCGAAACAAAGAGCTTAGTAACTGATTAAGTGTATCTGTTCAGTGGAGCGGCAGAAAACGGTTAAATAAGCAAAATTGTTAGAATAAAGTGGGCTAAATAAGATGTAATGTGGTTGATTTGTTAACACTTTGCACGCTTTTAGGCGAAA
>JAITUS010000099.1 GCA_031286185.1 Rickettsiales bacterium | reverse complement strand
TAGCCATGCAACGAAGCCTTTACTACTATAAATCCTTATTTACCTCTTTTGGACTATTATGGGAAGAGCTATAAATAACGGGGAAAGAGCCTTATTTTGTGAACATGCCAAGAATTTTGTCTATTATTCCACCAACATTTGCTTCAGCTTGGGTATACTCTATTTTACCACCTTTCGAAATTAGTTTAGTACCCGATCCGGGTGATATGTTAACAAATTTACTACCGACAACTCCACTGCTAGTTATTAGAGCTGAACTGTCAATTGGCAATTTTATGTCTTTACTTATGCACATATCGATTCGTGCTACGTAAGTAGCTTTATCAAGTAATATGCCAGTTATGCTTCCAATATCTACGCCGGAAACCCTGACGCTATCACCAACTACTATGCCATTGGCGTTAGCAAAAAGACCATATATTTTATAACAATCCTTATAGCTTTTTTTTATGTCAGATAGCTTATCAACAGCAAAACGAACCAGAAAAATAGTAAAAACCAACACAAATAATCCAGCAGTTATTTCAAGTATATTTGATCTTCGCATCTTTAGTTATTAGGATTCCAGCTTTTATAGTAATTTTTCACTTTTTGATTTGGATAATACGCATCTTTTGTACCCGTCAAATTAGGAGTATGTTTTATTTTTCTCTTTTTATTATTAACTGGCACTGTATCATCAGTATAGTGAAGCCATATGTGCCACTTTGGAGGTACTGTTGTAGGTTCAGAGACACTGCTATACGTGACCCACCTTTTTCCCTTATTTGATTCATAGTAAGAGTTTCCATTTTCGTCTCTTCCTACAAAATTACCTTTTCTTTGTAATAGATATTTTATCGCATTACAGATTTTAGATAACATAAGGGTATTAAAACAAAAAGTATTATATATACTAATACTTTAACAGTCCATTAACAACAATTTAATGCAATTGCCAATTTTACAAGTTATCATACCAATAATTGCATCGATGTTTTGCTTTCTTACTAGGAAACATAAAGTATCCTGGTTTATTTCTTTTGCCACAACGGCAGCTACTTTTTTTGTTTCATCAATACTACTCATGAAAGCGTATAATGGTGAAATTATAACTTATTCCCTTGGAGATTGGGCTCCCCCGTACGGAATAGAATTAAAAATCGATATGTTAAACTCCTTGATTCTAACTCTAGTGAATTTTATAGCACTGATAAGTGTGCTTTATAGCTTTTATATCAATGAAAAAGAGATCAGCAAAAACAAAATCACTGGTTTTTATTCTTTGTTTCTGTTGTGCTTAAGCGGGCTACTTGGGATTTTAGTAACAAACGACATATTCAATCTTTACGTTTTTTTGGAAATTTCGTCTCTTTCTTCTTACATACTAGTTTCAATGAGAAGGGACAAAAAAGCTTTGGTTGCAGCATTTGAATATCTGATTAGTGGAACAATAGGCGCAACGTTTTACTTGTTTGGTATCGGGCTTTTGTATTCTATGACAGGGACACTCAATATGTCTGATATGGCTGGGAGGATAGTACCGCTGTATGATAATAACATCATAAAGCTTGGCACATTGTTCATTTTTGTTGGCCTCTCAATCAAAATAGCATTGTTTCCATTGAGTAGATGGCTAGTTAATTCGTATAGTGAAGCGCCAAGTTTCATTAGTATATTCTTTTCAGGTACAGTGACCAAGGTGATGATATATGTTTTTATCAGAATCTTCTATACTGTTTTCCATCAAAACTTTTTTTTATTTAAACCGCCATTGAACAGTGTGATAATTATCCTTGCATTTTGTGCTATTGTATTTGGGTCAATATTTGCAATGACCGCGAAAGACATGAAAAGGTTGCTTGCTAACTCTAGCGTCAGCCAGATTGGTTATATAATTTTAATGCTGGGTTTAAACTCAAAAGCAGGCTTATTTGCAGCAATCCTTCACATAATAAACCACAGCATAATAAAAACATCTTTATTCATGGCTGTAGGATGTGTTTCTTATAAATTTGATTCAACAAAAGTAGAGAATTTGCCAGGACTCAAGAAATCGATGCCTCATACAACACTCGCATTTACTCTGCTTAGCTTAGCATTGATCGGTGTGCCTTTAACAAGCGGCTTTGTAAGTAAGTGGTATATGATGAAAGCAATTATCGAGTCTCATGCGTGGATTTCTCTTATAGTTTTTGCTGCTGGTTCTTTTTTTGCGCTAATATATATGTGGAAGATGGTAGAAAAAATGCATTTTGGGAATGATGCAGCATCACACGCTGAAATGGCACCTGGATCGGTTGATAAAGTACCGCTACCCATGCTTTTCTGTCTGTTACTCATAGCAGCTTTAACAGTAGTAACAGGAGTATACAGTACTCCAGTTCGGTTAGTAGTTGAAAAGTTGGCTTTTTAATTTTCATTTTTTATTATACTTCAAGGTTATAAAGTTCTTGTTGTGGATAGGCCAAAGAAGATTTACTTATTGTTGATCATTAACATAATAACGCTGTTTTGCGTTAGCATTGTTGTTCAATATTCTTCTGCTGGAGGAAAGTGGATGCCATTTGCAATTCATCAACTAGTTGTATTCTCTTTCTTTTTTCTATTGGCTATAGCTATGTCGTTCATAGAGATAGATTTTTATTTGAAGTATGCCTACCTTTTTTGTATAGCAACAGTAACTTCGCTGCTGTTAGTAAACTTTTTTGGTTCGCGCATAATGGGTGCAACAAGGTGGATAAGAATTGGGCCAATTAGTTTGCAACCGTCAGAGTTTGCAAAAGTAGGCTTAATACTTGCACTTGCTCGTTATTTTAATAAGCAAAGTGTGTATAAAATGATGGAATTTCAAAGGTTATTCAAGGCATTTATAATTATTTTCTTACCTGTATTCTTGGTACTAAAGCAGCCTAATTTAGGCACGGCTGTGATAATGTTATTTATAGGAGCATCGATTATATTCACAGCAATAATCAAAAGATCTCATTTGATAGTTTTTGGAACGATTGGCATTCTTGTAATACCAACTATTTGGCCTTTTTTACGCCCTTATCACAAGCAAAGGATACTGTCGTTTTTGGATTCATCAGTGGATCCTCTTGGAATAGGCTATAATGCGCAGCAATCCCAGATAGCTATAGGTTCAGGAGGTTTGCTTGGCAAAGGCTTTGTTAATGGAAGTCAAACTCAGCTTGGGTTTCTACCGGAAAAGCGCACAGATTTTGCTTTTGCAGTGCTTGGCGAGGAATGGGGGTTTTTGGGTAGCATGGTTTTGATTTTCCTCTATACTACGCTGTTTGCTATAATATTCTCTATTGCTTATAGATCAAAAAATCATTTTTCTAAGTTAGTATCTATCGGGATTTTTGCCTTTTTTGGCGTTCATTTCGCCATAAACATCGGAATGACAATCGGTCTTTTACCCGTAATAGGTGATCCGTTGCCATTTCTATCCTATGGAGGAAGCACAACTGCTGCAAGCTTAATATGTGTAGGACTGCTACTTAGCTCTATAACGTCTGCAAAAGACTTGAAGCTAAGCTCTCGATTTTATCCGCGGGAAGGTCCGTAGTTTGAGATCAGAAACAAAAAAACTACTTGACAAATTTTGTCAGTCCTGCTATTATAACAACCAGGGTGTTTTTGACTCAAAACTTGTTTTTGATCTGCAGGCTCAATGACAAAATTCAGTAAAAAGCTCAGGGTATTTTTTGGCGGGTTGTATCAAATTATAGCGGTGCATGTCTTTTAATTTTTTTCTACATTCAGCCAAATCGC
>JAITUS010000012.1 GCA_031286185.1 Rickettsiales bacterium | reverse complement strand
GGATAACTTTTCCGCATAGACACCTCATTATTAATCTGTGCTTATTTTACCTCATCTCTTCAAGATTTTAAACGGGTTCTAATAACATTTCGTAATTAGCTTACGATCTTTTTTCACCTATAAGCGAAGACCATGGATATAACTCAGAAATCAGTAAAGTCTAAACCTACTAAATACATTTCTGCAGATTCAGATCTACTTGATTTTGGTTTGAAGTATTTTACTGTTTTAAATATTTCTTTTAATTCGTTATAAAAATCTTTATCAGACTCTCCTTGAAAAATTTTTACTACAAACTTACCACCATGATTTAGAAAATGCTTTGCAAGGTTCAATGCCGCTTCGCATAAAAGCATGATTCTGATATGATCCAACGATTTTAACCCACAAGATTCTGGGGCCATGTCAGATAAAATTACATCGAATTTTTGGTCTTTTAATTTGTTCCTTAAAATTTCAAGCTCATTTATAATATCACATTGTATATATTCTACTCCATTAATCGTGTTAATTGGCTTGATATCAATAGCAACCACATTTGCTCCTTTCTGAGATGCAACTTGTGACCATCCACCTGGAGAAGCACCAAGATCAATGATTTTTTGCTCTTTTCGGAGTAATTTGAATTTATTATCTATTTCTATTAACTTGTACGCCGAGCGCGATCTGTAGCCATCCTTATTGGTTTTTTGTACGTACTTGTCATTTAAATGACGATGCAGCCACCTGGTTGAAGATAGTTTTCTGCCTTTGGCTGTTTTTACTCTAGTTTTTATTGTTAATACCCTACAAGAATCACTTATTATTGATTATGTCTTTTAGCTCTTTTTCAACTACTTCTTTCACCAGTGTATGAAGATACTTATTTAGCCATTCCGACAACTGAGGTTTTAAGAGAGATGTGATTAATTCTTCAACAGTAAGACTTGCTCTTTTTTGTTGCTTGTACTGTAGTTCACTTTGCATTCTTTCAAGTAGCTCTTTAATCTCTTCCATATTCTCTTTTAAGATTAGATGGTCATTATTTTGCGTTTGTGAGCTACTGTTATCCACTTTTTTATTGCTAATATGCTGCAAGTGAACCTCTTCTTCCTCTAGATTGTGACTATGAATATTAAATTTGGTGTTATCGAAAACCATTTCCTTATCCTGACCGTTGTTGTTGATGTCTTTTTTTTCATTATCCTCCTCTTTACTATCTTCTTCTGAATCTTCCAAGTATTCTTCTTCAAGATACAGCACATCATCATCTTCTTTTGCCTTCTCTATTTCCACTTTATCACCACTTGCATTTTTGCCCGATATGGCTTTTTTTATGTCTTCTAGGATATCTTTTACAGATTGATTGCTTTGTCCATCATTCATAGCGCTAATACCATTAAATTTAGAGATTTATACTATTTATCATAAAAAGCAAATTATAAACACTAATTACATAATTGCTTTTTGCTTCAACCAAGTCCGAACGTGCTTTGAATAGTGCATCTTCAGTATCCAAAAGTTCAGTTGTGCTTTTCAAATTTAAGTTGACCTCTTGCTCAACTCCTTCCAACGCTAAAGCTGCTGCTTTTTCGGCCTCTTGACTTGCTTTAATAACAGCCTTTGCTGTCAGAACGTTGTTCCAAGCATTCACAACCTCTTTCTCTATATTTTTCACTGTTTCATAATAATCATAAGTGGATTTTTTTGCATCCATTTTAGCTTTACCGATACCAAAGGCATTGATTCCTCTTTTAAAAATTGGAATATCGAGAGTGAAAACAATATTGACGTTGTCTAAAAGCGTATCAAAGCTAAAGCCTTCTTTAAAGCCTTTACTTGTGCTGAGATTCAAAGAGGGCAACCACTTAGAAGTTTCAGCAATCACTTCCATTTTAGCTGCTCTTTTTTGATAAATTGCTGCTTTTAGAGATAAATTATTGGTTTTTGCTAATTGTAAGCATTCGTTTAGCTTTGGAACGGAAGGTAACTTATCATTAGCTTCTGAGAGTTCATCAGGATCCTCACCAATTAAATGAAAGTAAGCAATGTTTGCCAATTTTAATTTACCTTCAGCATCAACTCTTTCCGACACTGAAGATGAAAACTTTGCTTTTGCTAATGAAACTTCAGCGTTGGTAACCTCTCCAAGAGAAAGGCGTTTTTTCATTGCTGACAAGTGCTCCAAAGAAACGCGTTCTTTGTGCTCTCTCAATTTCAATATTTCTGTCCCGCGTAGAACGTCAACGTATACTTTCACGGCGTTGAGCGCAATCTCTTGTTTTAACTGTTGAAACCGCATCTTTTCTGCTTTGAGAAAATGACTTGATCGGCTGAATGTGGCAAAAGTACCACCTCCGTCTATTATTCTTTGATTTAATGTCAAGCTCCTTCCAAGGGCAAGTCTGCCACCGATCTTATCCTCAAAACCAAATTTTTCGTTAAATCTATATTGCAAATTAATCTCAGGTAAAAACCCAGCTAACCCGGCAGATTTTAGCTGTTTTTCTGCACTTTTGTATTGGTAGAATTGAGATTTTAGTTTTGAGCTATTTTTAATAGTCTTATTTATAACTTCTTCAAGGTTGATTGCGTAACAACTTATAGCATTAAAAATGGCCGCAAGCGTAATAATCAACCGAAACATTCTACTTCTATATACATTGGTCGCACACAGCTAAGTTACTAGCACAAATTGCTTTAATAATCAATAACTAATGTTGTTGACACTATTTAGAAATTAAGTGTATCATGGCTTACTATTGTATAATTTTAGGTAATGAAAACTTTTTTCTTAAAAGAAAAACGAATCGATAAAAAATGGTTTGTCATAGATGCAGAAGGGTTAGTAGTAGGGAGACTTGCAGCATTTGTAGCGACGCTATTGCGTGGAAAACATAAACCTGAGTATACACCTCATATGGATTGTGGTGATAATGTAATTATCATCAATGCAGAAAAGGTGCATTTTACTGGAAAGAAACTTAAGGAGAAGACTTACTATAAGCATACAGGTTACCCTGGTGGTTTGAAAAGAACTACTCCAGATAATATTTTAAATGGTAAGTTTCCTGAGCGTGTAATAGAAATGGCAGTAAAAAGAATGCTTGATGACGGTCCTATGGCACGCAAACGTTTTGGAAATTTATATGTTTATTCTGGCCCAGAGCATAAGCATCAAGGACAGCAACCTGAAAAGATAGATTTTGCTTCTTTAAATCGTAAAAATAAAAAATAATGGAGTAAAAATGGAAAATTCTGTAACAAATCAACCAGAAAAAATAACTAAACCAGTAATTGATTCGCTTGGTCGTTTATATGCTACAGGCCGAAGGAAGGAATCTGCAGCAAGAGTATGGATAAAGCCAGGGAGCGGGAGGTTTAGTGTTAATCAGAAAGACAAACTACTGGATTACTTTAAAAGGGAATCAGTGTGCCAAATGGTAAAAATGCCATTTATTGTAACATCTATGCTCGATAAATATGATGTATTTGCTACGATAAAAGGTGGAGGGCTATCTGGTCAAGCAGGTGCCTTAGCTCATGGAATAAGCAGAGCTTTAAGTAAAATAAACCAAGACTTACATTCTATATTGCGTAAAAGAGGGTTCTTAACACGAGATTCACGTGTTGTTGAGCGTAAAAAATATGGTCAACACAAGGCTCGTAGGAAATGTCAATTTTCTAAAAGGTAGTTACTTTTTTTATGGAGCTTTTTGTTAAGCGTTATGCAAATATTAAAAAAAGTGTATGATATATTCTATTTTCGCGATAAATTTAGTTGACTATTGATATGGACGTAATATGCTGTTTGTGTGAATTTTTCAATATTAGGGTAATTTATGAGTAAAGAAGATATAGTAAACCAATTAAAAGAAGATTGTTCTTGTCAGGATATAAATATAACAAAATCTGACTTGGGCAAGATTCATGATGCGTTTATAAAAGTAATAAAAGATGAGCTAGATAGAGAAGGTGAAATACGTCTGCATGGAGTAGGTACATTCTCCACTGCTATAAGTCGAGAGAAACAATGTCGTAATCCTCAGAGTGGTGAGATCATGACTGTCCCTAAAAAGACAAGAGTGAAATTTAAAGCGAGCAAGACCCTTTTAACTGTTTTGAATGAAAAGGAAAAAGCAGTAGTTAGTTAGAGATTATCGTTTTCATTGTTTTTACTACGCTGTGTAAGCCGTAAAATATAGCTTCGCTGATTAAAGAGTGGCCTATATTGAGAGCTGAGATGTGAGGTATTTCTTTTATTCTTTTAGCGTGTGTATAGGTTATGCCATGTCCTGCGTGGCATTCTATCCCTAATTTATTGATATATTCTGCAGCATTAGTAATTGATTGTAATTTTTCCTCTGATGGATTATTGCAGTAATCTCCTGTATGAATTTCTATTATGTCAGGCTTTCTTTCTAGCTTCTCAAGATATTTTAGTTGATTGATATTTGGATTGATAAACAGTGAAACCTTTATACCAATGCTATGCATCTCCTCTGTGATACTAGAAAGTTTGCTGTACATGTTAATTATATCCAAGCCACCTTCTGTTGTTAATTCTTCTCTTTTTTCTGGTACTATATTAATCGAATAGGGTTTTATCTTTTTTGCTATTCCAAGCATTTCTTCTGTAGTTGCAATTTCAAGGTTTAGCTCAGTTTTGATGTTTTTTTTCAGGCTAAACACATCTTCATCTTTAATATGTCTTCTATCTTCTCGTAAGTGTACGGTGATAAAATCTGCTCCTGCATCAATAGCTATTTCTGTTGCTTTCAATGGATCTGGGTAAGAAGTTCCGCGTGCGTTGCGGAGGGTTGCAACGTGATCGATGTTAACGCCTAGTTTCATAATCCACCTCAAAGATTGTTCATAAATTATACATGTTGTTAGGTCTTTTGCACAGTCATTTTTTGACTAGCAATACACCCTTTGGCATGCACGAACATTATGATTTGAGCCTACCAAGAGGATGTCATCCTAGTAGATACAAGCCCCTTCTCCTGGTCGAGTAGACCGGTGGAACTTCCCCACCAGCCCCTCACAGAACTGTGCATGAACCTCTCGATTCACACAGCTCTTGTCATTTTTAGCCTTTACATCAAAGACCTATCTTAATTATT
>JAITUS010000086.1 GCA_031286185.1 Rickettsiales bacterium | reverse complement strand
GATTTTTTCAAATTGCTCTCGACTTATACTGCTTGGATAACTTTTCCGCATAGACACCTCATTATTAATCTATGCTTATTTTACCTCATCTCTTCGAGATTTTAAACAGGTTCTAACAAGTTTTTCTGCCATACCCTGATTTGGATTAGGCCCAAGCTGACAAGAAGACGTAAAACTACAGGGAAAAATGAGCATCAGCGGTAGGGAACTGCTAAATTTTTATTGACTTATTTATAGATTATGGTAACACCAAATCCCAATGGTAAATTAAAAAGCTTCTCTACGGTCAGAGATTTAGCGAATTTATTATGTATCTTGTTTGACTCCCCAATAACGAAAGTTGGTATAACCTTTATGCTTAAGAAATTTACGTATCTGTTCAGGGGACTGGCTGAGGAACAAGCAAAAAGGCTTTAAATGATCTATTTTTCGCCTAAAAGCGTGCAAAGTGTTAACAAATCAACCATATTACATCTTATTTAGCCCACTTTATTCTAACAATTTTGCTTATTTAACCGTTTTCTGCCGCTCCACTGAACAGATACGAAATTTACTAAATAGGGAAAAAGGTAAAAGAAACCCTGGTCAATATCTATTTTAGGAACTTAGCGTTAATGTCCTATACGCTTGACAAGTAGCTGACCTTGGGGTTGTAAATACCCATGATTTATGATAAGGGGAATGTCGAAACTTGTCAAGCAATTTTTTTGTGAAAAAAATGAGATTGGTTAAGTTTTTAACTAATTAAAAAAAGAAGATAAAAGAAACCCCACAACGCGAGTTGTTTACTGTTCTCTCAAAAACTTGGCGTCCGGTTCTCTCTTACACCGCTTAATAAGCGAGGTCCAGCTAATGTAGACAAAAATTTATAAAAACATGCAGTGTCCATGCTGCAAAAATTAAACATAACACGCCTTGTTTTATACTGTGCTTTTGTCACTTAATACGAAGATTAAAGATAAATTTTAGGCCTAAAACACCCATAACTCTATTGTAAGGGGGCTGGCGAAGGTTGTCAAGTAGTTTTTTTGTTTCTATCGGTACGTTACAGCTTTTTTCCACTGCTATCTACCAGCTTTCTGTGTAGTGGGAATTGGTATCAGATAAATATTGAGTCAGAATCTCAATGCCTTCGTCGATTTCCTTTTCAGTGATGATGAGTGGGGGCAAAATTCTTACAACATTATCTGATGTTACTCCAACAGTGAGTAAACCACGATAACTTAGCTCTTCTGCAAACTTTTGGTTATTCATTTGCACTTTTATTCCAAGCATTAACCCCTTTCCTCTTACTTCTTCTATCATTGGAAATTTACTTGCCAGATCTTCTAATTTATTTTTTAAATACTTGCCTCTAATTTCGACATTCTCCAAAAAGCCGGAGCTGAGTAATTCATCAACCACAGCATTGCCTACTGAAGTTGCAAGTGGATTGCCACCAAAAGTGGAACCGTGCATGCCAACTGCCATGTACTTCGCAGCCTTTTCAGTTGCAAGACAAACCCCTAGCGGAAACCCTGCCCCTATTCCTTTTGCAAGAGCGCATATGTCAGGCTCTACTCCTATATGTTCATATGCAAATAACTTTCCTGTTCTACCAGCACCGCATTGTACACAATCGAAAAATAGCAATATGTCGTTTTCATCGCACAGCTTCCTTAGCTCTTTCATGAAGACTTCATCCATTACTTTAATACCACCTTGTCCCTGTATTGGTTCTATCAATATAACGCCTATACTATTAGAAATTGCTTTTCTTACGCTCTCAATATTTGGCTCGACGTTATCACACCAATCAATATAAGGATTCAGTAGTTCAGAAAATTTTTGTCTATCGTTTGTGGCACAAGTTAAAAATGTCCTTCCATGAAATGCACCATGAAATGTTAAAATTCTATGGTGATTTTCACTGCCTTTTCCGTTTTGATAGGCCCTAGCAATCTTAAGGCCACACTCTACTGCTTCTGATCCAGAATTTGTGAAAAATACAGTATCAGCAAAGCTGTTGTCCTTTAGTTTTTCTGCAAAGTTGTTAGCAGCAGGTATATTATAGGTATTTGATACATGCCATAACTTTTCTCCTTGCAGTTTAAGAGTGCTAATTAATTGCGGATTGACATGACCTAAGCTGCTAACAGCTATTCCAGAGTGAAAATCTATGTAACGCTTGCCATTAACATCATACAAATAAACACCTTTGCCATAAGAAAAATTTATATTAATAGGAGAATAAACTGGCAAGATAGGAGAAGTTGTCATAAAAGTATGGTATGCTAAATTTTAATTAATAACATAAAAGTCGTTATTTCACAATGAGAAGGATATGTATAAACTAAGTAAATTAACACTTTCTGCACTAAAGAAAAATAGATACGCAAAAGTTATCGCATTATTCTCATCAATTTTTGTGATTTTATTTAGTGTGATATATTGTAATTATTCACTAAGGAATAACTTTCTTTCTTCTTACCGTGGCTCAAGTATAGGCTTAAAAAGTGTACTGGAAAATAGCATAATAAAAAAGTATCACTACTTACTAATAGAAAAGCACCACATTAAATACAAGAACTTTGATTATATAAACCAACTGATAAGGCTACGTGCTGAATTATTACAATCAGTTAGCGAAGTGAAGAACTTGAACTTAATACTATATGATCAAAATAGTAGAATAATGTTCAGTCACTTTAACACCCAAGATCATGATTATGAACAGTTACTTACAGACGATGAAATCGATAGGCTACTAAACAACCAAGAGATATTTTATACTACAGGAAATAAACTAGTTTCTATTTTCCCTATATTTCGTGAAGGTGACATTAAGCCATCATTTTTTTTAAAGATCATTCAAAACCACAATAACTCTTATGTCATGGTATATAGCCTATTTTTAACGTTCGTGGGCTTATTATTAGTAATTTTAATACTAATAATGCTTTATTTGCACTTTTCCAATACCCAGGTACTAGCTAAACAACATAAAACTAATATCGAATTACAACAGATGAAAGAGGCGTTAGAGCAAGAAAATGCAAACAAGCTAAAGTTTTTTGCAAGCGTTACACATGAGCTGCGCACGCCACTTAATGCTATTATTGGATTTGCAGAGTTGATCAAAAATGAAACTTTAGGTTCGATGGATCATTCCCAATACAAGGAGTATGCAGACGATATATATAATGCAGGGACACATTTACTTGCTTTAATTAACGATGTGCTCGATTTTTCAAAAGCTGAAGCAAGCAGTTTAACAGTAGAAAAAGTGAAGTTTAACCTGAACAAAATAATAGACTCATGTTTGAATATGCTATCACCCAAATTAAAAGAAACTGGAATTAGTTTAAAAAAGGAGATACCCAATAAACAATTATTGGTTATTGCAGATCCCAAGAGGATGAAACAAGTTATAATAAACTTATTATCAAATTCAATCAAATTTACTCCCAAAGACGGCCTAATAAGAATGGTGATTAAAGAGAATATAGAAAAAAACTTATTGACTATTGAGTTTCATGACAATGGAATAGGAATAATGCAGCAAGACATATATAAAGTTATGTCTGTTTTTGGTCAAGCAGACTCGGGATATAGAAACGAAGGTACGGGCATCGGGTTGCCACTCAGCAAAAAACTAGTAGAGCTAATGGGTGGAACTTTTGATATTAAAAGTGAAGCAAAGCTTGGTACTACGATAACGTTAAACTTCTTTTATGAAGAGCAAACATGTGAGGATTTGATTGATTTTTAACTGGAGTTCTTAGAAGCTCTGACTATAATATACTACCATACAAGTATTATTAACGGAGCGGAATATGGAATTAGCAGTAGGAAATAATGCTCTTGATTTTAGCTTACCAACAGATTCCAGTGAAAATTTATCATTGAGTGATTTTTTTAATAAAAAAAATGTAGTTCTTTATTTCTATCCTAAAGATGACACTCCAGGTTGCACTATGGAGGCAAAAGGCTTTAGAGATAAAATAAATGACTTTTCTTCCCTTGATACAGTGATAATCGGTGTATCAAGAGATAGTGTTAAGTGCCACGCCAACTTCAAAGCAAAATATTCTCTACCATTTTATCTAGTTTCTGATGAAAATGCTGAAATGTTAGAAAAATATGGTGTTTGGGTAGAAAAGAGCATGTTTGGTAAAAAGTATATGGGAATAGAACGCACTACTTTTTTAATAGATAAAAAGGGTAAAATAGTGAAGATCTGGAAAAATGTAAAAGTTAGTGGACATGTTAGTGAGGTTCTAGAGGAAGTAAGGAGAATATAAATTAAAAAAAACATCTAGGCTAATGGCTACCCATTGCTACATAAAAAAGTTGCAATTACATAATTTTCGTAACCATTCAAGTTTTGAACTGGACTCAAGTGACAATTCGGTTGTGGTAACTGGCAAGAATGGTGTTGGTAAAACTAATATACTCGAAGCGATTTCGTTGCTTGCTAAAAGCAATGGAATGAAAAAAGCAAAAGCTAGTGAGATGCAAAACAAATTCAGTAATGAAAATTGGACAGTGCACTATGGGTTCTTTAATGGAGTAGATTTCAATTCAATCGGCATCGCAAAGAACTTTAATAAGAAACTAATACAAATTGATGGAAAAATGCAATCAGGTTATTCATCGCTGTATAGAATATCCAATGTGATATGGCTAATTCCGCAAATGGACTACATTCTTCTTAGCTCTCCAAGTGATAGGTTGAAATTTTTAGACCGCATAGTTTCATTGTTTAAAGAAAATTACACTTACTGCTACATGAAATATAGGAAAGCTAAACACGAGCGGAGTAAACTGCTGAGGGAGAACATTTTGGACGAGAACTGGCTTTCTAGCCTTGAAAATGTTATGGCTGTTAATGCAGTCAATATATTATGTATGCGACTATCTGTTTTAAAAACACTGCAAGATACAATTGATAACCAGTCCACTGAGTTTTTTCCAAAAGCGAGTCTAAAACTCAGCAGCCAGCTAACTTCAAGTGATACTGCAGAATATTTTCAGAGTCGTCTAAAGGAAAATAGAGAAAAAGACTCGTTAACTGGTAGAGTAACCTTTTGTGTGAACAATGATAAATTTCAAGTTTTTTGCCAAGGAAGAGATATACCAATAAATTTGTGCTCTACTGGAGAACAAAAGTTATTGCTGCTTTCTATCATCTTATCCAGTTTAAAAGCAAGATGTATTCACCACAATAAGGCACCGCTTCTTCTCCTTGACGATATAATGTCTCATCTGGATGAGCATTACAGGAGGGTGTTGATAGAGGAAGTATTAAGTATTCAATGCCAAACTTGGATAACTGACGTAGATCGAAACAATTTTGATAGCTACATTGATTCTTTCAGGTTCATTGAATTACAGACGGGTGAGATGTATTCAAGCTAGTTCCAGCCACTCACTAGATCTCTTGCATAACTTCTCGGAAATAAATTTATAATAATTTTATATTTTAAATAAAATCTTTTTATTAGTATTGTCTTTTTTGTAAAAACATTACTAACTTTCTCTTCACTTTTCCTAAGTCAGTTAGCTTTTTCTTAAGTGTTGCGCGCTAGAACTCCAGGTGTCTTTGAATCTTAACTATGGAAAACAATAAGCACATTTTCGAATTTGCCTGCGACCAAGATCAACAATTAAAGCGTTATGGCTCTTTCCCATAACATAAACAAAATAAAGCTCTTAGAACCTGTTTAAAATCTTCGTAATAGGAGAGAAATGAAGGAGAGAACAATCATCTGTAAGCTAGTGTTGAATTTCCGCTCGCAATTTTTCCACAATCGTCTGCATTTTTTTAACCAAGCAAAAGATCTCTCAACAACCCATCTTTTTGGCAATACGACGAAAGTGTGTAACTCACTTCGCTTTATTACTT
>JAITUS010000155.1 GCA_031286185.1 Rickettsiales bacterium | reverse complement strand
GGTTAGAAAAATGCAGACGATTGTGGAAAAATTGCGAGCGGAAACTCAACACTAGCTTACAGATAATTGTTCTCTCCTTCATTTCTCTCCTATTACGAAGATTTTAAACGGGTTCTTAGAAAATGACTTTGTCCACTGAGGAAACTCACGAAAGCATTGAGTATTTGGGTTAATTGCATTTTTAAACTTGCCTAATTTTACTTCGTACTCATTTCGTGTGCCTATTACTAAAACGTCAGGTTGAGAGATAAAATCATCCCAATACTCTGGATCAACATATTTACCTCTAAGAGAAATATCGAGATTGCTTACACCGATATTTACAATTTCTCTTTTTAAACTCACTTTCATCTTACTAAATGGTTGATATTCTGCTGCACTTTCTTTCCACGTAAGATCTTTCAGCCTACAATCAGAAAGTAGAAAATCAAATGTTTTATCAATTGCGTTTCTTTCACCGGATATGGTTGCGTTGACGCCCTCCTCTGCAAGGAGTATAGTACCCTTTAGCTCAGCTTCATCGCATGCAGCTTTTATTTCATCTTTCATGTCATAATAGTTAGAGAGTTCTACAAAATGGTAGAAAGTTGCTATGACAAAGCTCATAATTATTAACTTAGAATATAATATATAAAATTATAAAGATATTCAATAGATCAGCTCTGGATATCTTCAGCTTTTGCATATAACATTTTAATATTAAGTGTAGATTTAATTTAATGTTTTTAAGAACATTTAAAAATATATTCTTATTTCTAGTAAGTATATTATTTATTTGCCCTATATTATCGTTAATATCGATTCTATTTACAAAATCGGCAGATTCTGGGTGGGTAATCAGTGCACTTTTTCCTGAATACATACTGAATACGTTAATTTTGATGGTAGGAGTTGGAAGTATATCTTTCATATTTGGAGTGATACCAGCGTGGCTCACCACATTTTTTTCATTTCCTGGGAGTAGAATTTTTGAGATTGCTTTATTTTTTCCGCTATCGATTCCTGGATATATAGTAGCGTTTGTCTATGTAAACACGCTAGAGTTTTCAGGTCCGATTCAGAGTTTGTTAAGAGAAATTTTAGAGTGGAGCAAAGGCGATTATTGGTTTCCCGAGATCAAATCTTTAGGTGGTGGAATATTAGTGATGGGGTTTAGTTTATATCCATACGTTTACATATTGGTCCGCTCAAGTCTAAGGAACGTTAGCAACTCAGTTACTATTGCATCGACACTTGGGTTCTCCTCATTGCAGAGCTTATTTTCTGTCATAATACCCTCTATACGTCCATCAATTATAGCTGGATTATCCTTGGTGCTAATGGAAGTAATTACGGATTTTGGCACACCGCAGTTTCTTGCAATTGACACTTTTACAACAGGAGTATATCGCACCTGGTTTTTGCTGCATGATAAATATTCAGCTACTGTTTTAGCAGTTGCAGAATTGATCTTCATTGCAACACTAATAACTATTGAAAAAATCCTGCAAAAAAGGGGGATCTCCTATTCTGCAATCAGTACTAATTCAGATTACCACAACAAGCGCAGTATAAATGGTGCTGTGCCATTGATCTTTGCTTATATCATGTGTGTATTGCCAATATTAATAGGTTTTGCTTTACCAATTATTCCACTGATATATTGGAGTATAGAGAAGGGGTTTTTCATATATGAGGCAAGATTCTATAGCATAATAGCAAATAGCTTTAGTTTATCATTTGTTACTGCGCTAATCTCGATTAGCATTGCAATAATGATTGGATATGCGGCTCGTAAAAATAGAGCTATCAGTAGTGTAGCACGTCTTATTTCTTTAGGCTACGCAATTCCAAATGCGATTATTGCAATTAGTATAATAATATTTCTAAGCAAGATATCTTCTTTTGTTACTCAATATATTGTGAAAGTGAGCCTAGTAGGAACTGTTGGCGCTTTGATTTACTCGTATTTATTTCGTTTTTTTGCTATATCTTTTAAAGCAATAGAATCAGGGCTCAAAAAAACACCAAATGAAATTGAGTGGACCGCGTATACTATGGGTCATGGACCTATTTCCACGTGTCTGAATGTTCATATTCCTCTCATCAGGAAAAGTATACTGTCGGGGTTTTTGCTCGTGTTTATGGATACTATCAAGGAACTCACGGCAACACTCATTATAAGGCCATTTAATTTTGAAACTATATCAACCAGAATATATGAGCTTGTAAGCGATGAGCGTTACAGAGAGGCTGCCCCGTTTTCGTTAATGATAGTCATGATTGGCTTAATCTCCACAATGATCTTGTTTAAGCTTGACGATGGGAGTAAAAAACACCAAAAATAATTGCCTTTTTCTGCTTAGAACCTGTTTAAAATCTTCGTAGTAGGAGAGAAATGAAGGAGAGAACAATCATCTGTAAGCTAGTGTTGAGTTTCTGCTCGCAATTTTTCCACAATCGTCTGCATTTTTCTAACCAAGCAAAAGATCTCTCAACAACCCATCTTTTTGGCAATACGACGAAAGTGTGTAACTCACTTCGCTTTATTACTTCAACA
>JAITUS010000134.1 GCA_031286185.1 Rickettsiales bacterium | reverse complement strand
AAGACATGCAGCCGCTATAATTTGATACAATCCGCCAAAAAATACCCTGAGTTTTTTACTGAATTTTGTCATTGAGCCTGCAGATCAAAAACAAGTTTTGAGTCAGAAATACCCTTGTTGTTATGGTAAGGGTGATGACGGAATTTGTCAAGCAATTTTTTCGTCTCTATCGGATGACGTTATAACTTTTTCCACTTTCGTCTGTCCGCTTTCTGTGTAGTGAGAATTGGTATTAGGCACGCGAGAAGCCCAATGTAGCTTCTTCTATTCTTGGCTTGCTAAGCTCGTTCTGTTGTTCTAGCTCTTTCATAGCATTAACAAGACTTAATTCCTTACCGCCCAAGTTCAACTTTGACATCTGTGTTTTTCTCTAAATCCTCATAACTTGGCTTATTTCCTACTATTTTAATATTGCCATTACTATCAGAGCTTAGTGCAATGCTACATTCTTTATCATCCGGTGTATCTTGAGCGTTTTGCGCTAACATATTCTTTGTTCTATTGACATACTTATATTACAATCACATAAAAAAAAAGTATCAACACGCTTTATTAAAGTATAAACTTAGATAAATCCAGCTGTTTTGAAATCGATTCAAGTTTATCTTTCACATACTTGCCATCTATAACAAATTTTTCACCATTCTTCTCAGTGGCAATAAAACTTATTTCATCTAAAAGTTTCTCCATGATAGTATGGAGCCTTCTTGCACCTATATTTTCTACTTGCCTATTAACTGTAAACGCTATTTCAGCTATAGTTTCGATGCCATCATCGGTGAACTCAAGCATTACATTTTCTGTTTTCATTAAAGCTATATACTGCTTCAATAAACTAGACTCAGGTTCCTTTAATATTCTTATTAAATCCTCTTGAGTAAGTGCCTTAAGCTCTACTCTGATTGGTAATCTACCCTGCAATTCTGGCAAAAGGTCAGACGGTTTAGATAAATGAAAGGCGCCAGATGCAATAAATAATATATGGTCTGTCTTCACATGGCCATACTTAGTTGAAACAGTTGTTCCTTCAAGCAGTGGTAATAAATCACGTTGTACTCCTTCTCTATTTACTTCACCTTTTACTTCTGTACGTGCTGCAATTTTATCTATTTCATCCAAAAATACTATGCCTTCATTGCTAACAAGATCAATCGCTTCTTTGATTATCTTGTCTTCATCCATTAACTTCTCACTTTCCTCGTTAACCAATATTTCTCGAGCTTCTTTTACCTTAACTGTAATAGTTTTTGTTTTTTTGCCCCCATTAAACATTTTGCCCACTAGTTCTGTTACGTTCACCACGCCAACTTGCCCACCTGGCATGCCTGGTATATCAAAAGCTGGTAGCATACTCTTACTTTCTCTGACGTTAATGGAAACTTCTCCATCTTCGAACTCTTTGTTCCTCAATTTTTCTCTGAAAACCCTTTTACTCTCTTCGGTTGCATCTTCACCGACCATAGAATTGATTATTATCTTCTCAGCTAAATTTAAAGCTTTTTTAGCTAAAGCTTTGCGAGCTTTCTCTTTTACTAAAACTATTGCTGCATCAACTAAATCACGTATTATCGAGTCAACATCACGCCCGACATATCCTATTTCGGTGAATTTCGTTGCTTCAACTTTTATGAATGGTGCACCCGCAAGCTTTGCTAAGCGGCGAGCTATTTCTGTTTTACCAATCCCTGTATGACCAATCATCAGTATATTTTTAGGTATGATTTCATCACGTAAAGGAAGAGGAACTTTATTGCGACGCCAACGATTCCTGAGTGCAATAGAGACAGCACGTTTTGCATCATTCTGTCCAATTATGAACCTATCCAACTCCTTAACTATCCTTTGTGGCGGCAGATCGTCCAATAAGACTTGTGTACTGCTATTAACTTGAGCGTTGTTGTTATTTGAATCATAGCCATTTTTAGCGTTTTCATAGAGGTCATTTCTCTTATTGTAGGTATCACTGCCATAAAATTGCCCTTCTGAAAGCCTCATAGGCTGATTGGAGAAATTAGTGCATAAAATTTTTTGTTCAGAAGACATACTATCCCTCTATCTTTTCAATAACTACATTATGATTTGTATAAACACATATATCAGCTGCTATTTTCATAGCTCTTTTCGCAATCTCCTCTATTGATATTCCTTTTACATCAATTAAAGCTCTTGCCGCGGATAGAGCGAAATTTCCTCCAGAACCAATAACTGCTATCCCATCTTCAGGTTCAAGAACATCACCTGTTCCTGTAATCACTAACGAAATAGATTTATCTGCAACAATCATCATAGCTTCCAATTTTCTTAAATATTTATCCATTCTCCAATCTTTTGCAAGTTCAACACATGCTCTCATTAATTGTCCTGGGTGCCTATCAAGTTTAGATTCCAATCTTTCAAAGAGAGTAAATGCATCAGCTGTTGCCCCTGCAAAACCGGCAATTACAGAATCACCAGAAAGGCGCCTGACTTTTTTTGCTCCAGATTTTATAACAGTGTGACCCAGTGAAACCTGTCCATCGCCTATTACTACTACACTTTTGTCTCTTCTAATTGACAGTATGGTGGTTCCATACATTTTACTGCTATCATGTTGAATCATTTTTCTATCACTTCAAATGGCAATTTCATTATACTTTAATCTCTAATCAAATTTGCTAAATATGTTTAATTATAGCTTATAATATAATACCTTCCTTATAACATTAAAAGCGCAGATGCAAAATATAATTCATCTAAAATTAAAAAAAAGTTTAAATAGTTGGTTCGAGGAGAAGTTTGATGGCCTTACATTGCCGTTTTATAGCTCCATAGACTTCAGAAATTCCGGTTACAAAATCGCACCTATAGACGCTAATTTGTTTCCTGCAGGGTTCAACAACCTAAGTGAGGTATCAAAAGCAACAGCGGCAGAGCTAATGAAGAGCTATTTTAAAGAAAAACAACATAAAAAAATTCTCATAATACCAGAGAACTACACGCGAAATAAAATGTATATAGAGAACGTATTTGCCATAGAAAAAATACTCCAACTCGCAGGTTTTGAGACTAGAATTGGCCTCTTTCACAACGAAGCATACAATTTAATAGAACCATATGAAGCTGTCATGAAAGAAAACTCTCTCCTGAAGACAACTTCAGGATTTGTGCCTGATGTTGTTGTACTGAACCGGGATATGATAAGCCACATTCCAGACACGCTAGAAAATGTAAAACAAGAGATAGTGCCAAGTCCATTATATGGTTGGCACAGCAGGCAGAAACTTCAATATTTTGAAATCTATCAAAAACTAGCGTCCGAACTTTGTAGCGAATTTCAAATAGACCCGTGGCTTATTTCTGCACCTACAGAAAGTTGTACTAGTGTTAATTTCAATGACGATTCATCGCTAGAAACAGTGACAGCTAAAGTTGATCAAGTGCTGTCCTTAGTGCAAAAAAAATATGAAGAATATAAAATAAAGACTCAACCTTATGTTTTCATCAAGGCAAGCAATGGAACATACGGAATGGGCATTATAACAGCAACAAGTGGAGAGGAAGTACTAAGCCTCAATAAAAAAAAGCGCAATAAAATGAAAAAGATAAAAGAAGGCATAGAAGTGAGTAGCGTTATTATACAAGAAGGTGTACCAACCATCGATGTTTTTGAACATAGCCCTGCAGAACCGCTGATATATTATATAGGAAATACGCCAACGTGCTATTTGTACCGGTGCAATAGCAGAAAAGGCATATATTCTAGCTTAAATTCCACTGACTGTAAATTCCATGATGTCAGCCAGGCTGTGGAAAATAAAACTCTATCGCTTTGGAATATGGTTAGTAAATTAGCGGTGCTAGCATTGGCAGTAGAAATGAGGTCTTTTCATATCTAATTTCTTACTTCTAAGCGTAGCCATTGGCTAGACTTCTCGCATAGTTTTTGGCAGCGCACCAGGCATATAGAAACGAAAAAAACTACTTAACAACCTTCGCCATTACCCTTATCATAACAGCAAGGGTATTTCTGACTCAAAACTTGTTTTTGATCTGCAGGCTCAATGACAAAATTCAGTAAAAAACTCAGGGTATTTTTTTGTGGATTGTATCAAATTATAGCAGCTGCATGTCTTTTACATTTTTTCTACATTCAGCCAAATCGCGCTTAAACTAAGCGTCAGCAAATTATTATAGCGCCAAATTAAAGTATTATAGAGTCAAAACTCGCTACTCGGGGCTTCTTTTGCTTTTTTTTGTTTGGTAAATTTCTTAACATTTATGGCTAAAGTAATTCAAGAGCAGCTGAATCACAGCGTTACAAAAAACACCAATATTTAATAGGTAGTAAATTTCCTTTTTTTTTGCTTAGTTTAGGTTATGCAAAAAGTCTATATTATTACCATCATTACCGGGCTGATGGTTAGTACTATCAAGTTTAGTAGGAGGGTCATCATTGATTGGTTGATTAAACAGTCTGTCAAGCTGGACTACTAGGAATACTGCGCTATATATTATGCTGACTGTTACGCTTAAATTAAAATTATAGATTATACCATTACCCAAGTTGATCGGTATGGTTGCAATTTCTATCCTTCTTAATACGAAGTTTAGCAAACCTAATGATAAAGTTAGTGTGCTGATGATGAGGCTCTTCCTGCGCTTAGCAAGCTCAGCTTTACATTTTGTAAATTCATCAATTTCCTTTTTATCTTGGTATTTTCCACATGCATCTTGATATTCTTTATGTGCCTTTTGATATTTTTTGCATGTATAATAATAGCTTATGGGTTCTGAAATGAATAGGAATAGGATTGTTGACGTTAAGTAAACACAACTTATTACGTTTGCATTACCTCCAGTCAAGAGATGGATGACTTTCAACATCATTAGCGCTTCTATAGTGCTGCTTGCAAGACTAGCTGATTTGCCCACAATTTTTGCTAATTCTTTTTTACCCTTAGGGTCTCTGTAATCCTTGACTGGGTCATATAAAGTAAATGCAGAATAGGCAATATATAGAATAGACGTCGGAAACTTTACTATTCGAGCGGCATCACGTATAAAAGTGATATTGGATCTATTACTGTCAATAAACTCACAGCAAAATTGTAGTGAAATCTTGCACAGTAGCATTGTTAAACCTGTTGTAATACAGATTATCCTCCTGATATCATGGTTGTAAGTATCATGTACCTTTTGTGCAAACGTGTTTTGTTTCTTTTTTAGTTTATTTGACATAAACACTTAATAAAATGATAGTTTTTTATTATTTTATCATATAAAATCCTAAAGGAAAAGTATTATAAGTCAGGATTTTAAAGATGATTTATGCACAAATTTACCAAGCATTTTATAAACAAGAAATCAGTACCGAGAGTTGGTATGCGAAAGTAATATCCGTCCTTGATCATTGCTTTATATTCTATATCAAGCTCAACAAGCGTTTCTGAATGTTCAGAAACAAAAGATATAGGTGATAAAATCACAGGTACATCATCAGCTTTTGCACGCAACAGCTCACTTTCGGTGCTTGGCTCTAGCCATTTTACGGGGCCTGTCTTACTCTGATAGCATATTGACCAATCAAGATCTTTGATATTTAATTTTTTTACTATTAATTTTACTGTTTCCTCTACCTGCAAGGCATAAGGGTCACCTTTCTTAATAACGCTAAGGGGCAAGCTATGGGCTGAAAATAGGATTCTTGGTTTACCAATTTTGCTTGCTAATTTATAATACTGAGCTGTTAGGTTAACGTGAGCTTCAATAAAGTCTTGGTTATCATAATAGCGGTTGATTATTTTTGTGTTGCATCTGAGACCATATTTTTTGGCATTTTTTTGCCAATTTTCAATAGATGACAAAGTTGTAGTAGTCGAATATTGAGGATATAGCGGCAGTAGAATTACTTCGTCAGGATCAAACTGCTTCACACTCTTAACAACTTCGTTAGCAAATGGATGCCAATAACGCATACAAACGAATACTCTGGCCAGCTTTGGTGTCATTCCAGCGCATGACGCTGGAACCCAGTTCTTTTTTCTAGATCCCAGTTCCATGCTACTTGGATGACAAAACACAGATCTATTAAGCTCTTGCTCAAGCGCTTCAGCTTGCATTTTTGTATTCTCTAAAATTGGCGATTTGCCTCCAATCTGCTCATATATTTTTCGTGCAGTATTTTCTCGTTTCGCGGATATAAACTTCGCTAAAAGAAGCCGAAGAGGATTCGGCAAATTAATTATTCTCTTATCATAAAAGAGGTTGAATAAAAAAGGACGGACCGCACTAGGTGAGTCAGGGCCGCCAAGGTTAAATAAAATAATTGCCTTTTTCACCTATGCACTACAGCAAGTTGCTTTTGGAGTGCCTATAAGGTTAGCTATACACTCATCAAGTTTAGTTATAGGTACTAAATTTCTCAAACTAGCATACAACAAATGGCCGGATCTTTGCAAGTTGCTCTTGGTAGATACAAAGCTTCTATCAAAGATCAGATCAGCGCAAAAACTTGGCACTGCTTCAAGAAGTTCAATAGCAGCTAAAGATAGCATTATACAACTTTGCAGAACCTTTAGAGGGAAAACTAAAAACGCAATGAGAAAGGAGGTGTTACCTGCCTCACTTACTTGGTTAGGCGAATTATACTCAATATGTTGTCTGCTTTTATCAAAGACAGGAAATTTTATAGTATCTTTCTTAAATTCTGCGTCTATTTCTTTTCTATCATAATCGGTAATTTCTTCTAGTAACTTCTCACGCAATTGACAAATTCTCACAACAAAACATGTGGTAATCATCAACGCAGCGCATACAAGTGCACATTGTATAAGACTCATACTGCCTACCATAGCTGGCAGTGCAAAACAAACAAATGGCGTTATGATAGCCATTTCAAGAAATGGAATAGTGTTTCTTTTCATTGCAAAGGCAGCGCCTTCTTTCAATTTTGTATTACGATGTGCGCTATATTCCAAATAACTCAAAAAAGCCAAATTAAAAGTCAAAAATCCTTTTGTTCCACAAAAAATTGATGATTTTAAATTATTAACGAACGTTTTAGCAGCAGATTCAGTTTTAACTGGTTGTTTAGTAGTAGACTCAGCTTGTTCAGCAGTGTTATTAGTTTTAGGACATTTAGAACAACTCATACAATACCTCCTTGATGGTTTGTTCTTAACTATAAACCAAAAATCACTTTGATGAAATAAAAATCCGTAATAGAATGAACCTATAAATATACGATCTTATATAAGGAAATAATATGGCAATTGAAAAAACACTTTCAATATTAAAACCTGACGCAGTAAGAAATAATATTACAGGTAATATAAATTCCTACATCGAAAAATCTGGGTTAAAAATCATAGCGCAAAAAATGATGTTACTAACAAGAAGACAGGCAGGGCTGTTTTATGAAATCCATAAAGATAGGCCTTTTTTTGGGGAGTTAGTAGAATTTATGACCTCTGGTCCTGTAATAGTTCAAGTTTTAGTCGGTGAAAATGCAGTAAGTAAATACAGACAAATTATGGGAGCTACAGATCCAAAGCAGGCAGATAAGGGTACAATCAGAGGTGATTTTGCTGATGACATTAGTGAGAATAGAGTTCATGGCTCAGATAGCCTGGAAAATGCTCGTAGGGAAATAGCTTTCTTTTTTGCTGAGTGCGAGTTAGTGCAGCTTTAGATTGACTGAAATAAATGCGTAATTCTATAATCTTTACTGAGGGGGTGTTATTCAATAAAACAAGACTTGAAATTTTGTGTGATGTCGTTAATTATAGCGAGATATGCATCTTTTCCAGGTCCTATATCTGACCCAATAGGATCAAGAATTACCATTTTTATGTCATTAGAGAGGGCTTTAGGTTTTATGCTATCTTCTCGTGAAGAAGAAAATATACATTTAATGTTTTCTTCCTTCATCATCTTTCTTAGTTTCATTAAAGTTCCCATACCTATGTAAGCATCCTCTTCTATAGAAAGAATGGCACTTGGGTGATTTAAGCCAAAATATTTTTCAAAATATTGATAGGCATCGTGGGTGACTATGTATTTTTTGTTTTTAAAGTCATTCAATTCTCTCGTAATTTTTTCTGTTTCTTGGTCTATCTTCTTTATAGCTCTCATTGCGTTTTGGTTGTACTTATAGGAATTTTCTTTATCTATACGAGACAGCGTTGTACTTATAGAAAGTATCATATTCTTTGCATTTTCAGGATTAAGCCAAATGTGTAGGTCTTTTTCGTCTTGAATATGAATGATATGTCTAGAGAATGAATGTGGTCGAGCAGGAAGTAGATTAACTGCCTTTGATAACTGCACAAGTTTTTTATTGTTTCTAGAGAAGGTTTTAACAAATGTTTCTAGATTATCATCAACGTGAAATATAACGTCACATGATTCCAAATTACTTGCATCAGATGGCTTTAATGTATGATCATGTGCAGATGTTATACGGGTAAGCAAGTGTGGCTTTGAAATTCCATCTGTAACAGAGGCTACAAGAGAATGTATAGGCTTTATTGTAGCTACGATTTTTAAATTGGATGAAAAGGCAGTACTGTGATATAGTGTAAACAAAAGTGATAGAAAAGAAGCCAGTAAATGTCTCATGAAAACGTTGAGAAAAAATTAAATTTTGTCAAAAAGTTAAACAATGTCAATAGCAGTGTCCTAAAGATAGAAAACCTTGCTCTTGCATATGATAATAAGAAGGTTCTCGATGGTATTAATATATCAATAGAGAGGGGAGATGTAGTTACTATACTTGGTCCAAATGGTGGAGGTAAAACCTCTTTGGTAAAGGCAGTTGCTGGTATAAATAAGAACTGCACTGGTAGTGTCATGTTTGCTGATGATACAAAAATCAGTTACATGCCACAAAATTTTAGCATCAGTAATTTGATGCCGATAACAGTTGAGTATTTCCTTTTAAACAGCTTCTCAACAAAATTGAAGAAAGATCAATCAATTGTTACAGAAGCGATAGAATTGGTTGGTATTGGCAACATTTTGAAGAATCAAGTGTTAGAGATTTCTGCAGGGCAAACACAATTATTGCTGCTTGCACGTTGTTTAATCGCAGAGCCTGACTTAATTATTCTTGATGAGCCAGTTAGTGCAATGGATGTTAGCGCACGGGCTAAGTTTTATGATATTATCGGTAAGATAGCAAAAAAACGACTGGTTTCGATTCTTATGACATCTCATGATTTAAGCTCCATAGTACCATGTTCAGATTATATAATTTGCATAAATAATACTATCTATTGCCAAGGTAAGCCTGGTGAAATTATGAAGAATAAAACTCTGAGCGAAATATTTGGCAGTTATGCAGCAAAATGATTCAAAATATTCTGCGCCTTTTGTACATAACCGCAGTGCTGACTCGTTACAACATATTACCTCGTTTACTTGCTCCTTCAAGAGGGTCAATAAACGAGATACAAGGCTATAAACTAAAGTGTGCTCTTGAAAAATTAGGTCCAGTGTTTATTAAATTTGGACAATCCATTTCATCACGTACTGATATTTTAAATGAGGATATAACAAATAACTTATTGTTAATATGTGATAGGCTGCCATCTTTTTCACACAAGATAGCAGTTAAAACTATAGAAAGCGAATTTAATTGTAAGTTAAGCGACATTTTTTCAAGCTTTTCTGAAGAGCCAATTGCAGCAGCATCAATTTCTCAAGTGCATAAAGCAACTACAACGGAAGGTAAAGAAGTTGCTGTGAAGATTTTAAGGCCAAATATTGAGAGAGCATTTTCAAGGGATATAAAAACGCTTTTTTGGCTTGCAGAGGTTACAGAAAGATTTAGCGAGCAATCAAAAAGGCTAAGACTGATCGAGTTAGTTAAAACTTTTGCTGAAATTTGCCGATTAGAGCTAGACCTACGTTTTGAGGCCGCTCATTCTTCAGAGCTAAAGGAGAACACAAAAAACGACAGAGGTTTTTATGTGCCTGGAGTGGATTGGAGCAGGACTTCAAAAAAAGTTTTAACGCTGGAATGGATAGAAGCAACACCAATATACGAGGTTGAGAAACTAAATGATCATAAGCAAATAGCTGTAAATCTTATAGAATCGTTCTGCAATCAAGTATACAGAGACTGTTTCTTTCATGCAGATATGCACCCTGGAAATCTCATGGTCGATAGTAACAACAATATTGTCGCCCTCGATTGTGGAATCATGGGTCGAATAGACCGCGAGACGTGCTATTATGTGATAGAGATACTGAAAGGTTTTTTAAATCGGGATTATGATCACGTTGCAAAGGTACATTTTAGAGCTGGCTATGTCTCACCACATCATAAAAATTTCGTTACAGCGTGTAGAGCAATAGGTGAACCTATTATAGGACAGCCTATACAGAAAATTTCTTTTGCTAGTTTACTTGCTCAATTGTTCAAAATAACTGGTGATTTTGATATGAAAGTTCAAACACAATTGTTATTGCTGCAGAAAACTATGATTTTACTAGAGGGAACATGTAGAAAAATCTACCCAGAGATCAATATGTGGAAAATAGTTGAAGCATGGACAGAGAATCAACATAAAAATAAAATAGGCTATAGGGAAAGAGTAAAAAGTTCTTATCCCGTAAAGACAATTCGGGAAGTATTCAGCCTTGTAGAGAAATTAAATCTGATAGCTGATCAAAAACTAGAGAATATCCAAGCTAAGATTAGATCAAATCGAAAGACCTATTTTTTACTGTGGTTTGTAATCGTGGTACTAATCATTAAACTTTTAATTTTTTAATAAGTGTTACTTTTTAAGTCGCTATAGTTAAAATAAATAAAGTTTACCTCGGTCCCGCTACCTGCTAGCGGGATCTATGACATAGGGCCGCACTAGCTATACAGTTAGGATGACACTGAGGAGTGCGTTATCACCAAACAATTGTGTGAGAGGTCTGATTTCTGAGTTTAAAGTTTTTATTGTTTATAGAGGGTAAGCTGCTACAATAAACAAATTAAAGGTAGAGAAAACTTCAAGTTATGCAAGACGATACTAAAAAAAAAACGACGATAGAAGAAGAAAAAGGCATATTGGGTTGGATAGAATATAGATTACCTATATTTTCTTTTCTAAAGCATATTGCTTCTTACCAAGTGCCAAAAAACCTAAATTATGCTTGGAACTTTGGTTCTTTGGCTGGTATAGCGCTAATTTTACAAATAATAACAGGCATCTTTCTTGCTATGCATTACACTCCGCATGTTGAACATGCGTTTAACAGCGTGGAGCGTATAATGCGTAACGTGAACTATGGATGGCTGATACGTTACACTCATTCTGTCGGAGCATCGCTCTTCTTTATGGTGGTCTATGTCCATATAACGCGTGGGTTATACTACGGATCTTATAAAAGGCCACGAGAGATGGTGTGGTTCATTGGCATATTTATGTTCTTTGCAATGATGGCAACAGCTTTCATGGGATATGTTCTACCTTGGGGGCAAATGAGTTTTTGGGGTGCAACAGTTATAACTAACTTATTTTCAGCTATACCTTTAATTGGTGATAAAATAGTTATATGGCTATGGGGCGGTTTCTCTGTTGATAATCCAACGCTCAATCGCTTTTTTGCTCTGCATTACCTTCTGCCTTTCGTTATTGTCGCTTTAGCTATGCTGCATGTTGTTGCTCTGCATAGATTTGGCTCTGGTAACCCAAGTGGGGCAGAAGTGAAATCAGAAAACGATACCATTTCATTCTACCCTTATTATATAGTAAAGGATTGTATAACTTTTGGTCTGTTTTTTATAGTTTTGTTTGCGTTTGTTTTCTACGCTCCCAATGATTTTGGACATCCGGATAATTATATAGAAGCTGATCCTATGGTAACTCCAGTACATATAGTACCAGAATGGTATTTTTTACCTTTTTACGCAATGCTGCGTTCAATTCCAAATAAGCTTATTGGTGTGCTTACCATGTTTGGGTCTATCTTAGTGTGGTTTTTATTACCTTGGCTCGACAAATCAAAAGTTAAGAGCGGCGCTTATCGCCCGTTATTTAAGAAATTTTTCTGGGCCTTTGTAGTAAATTTTGCATTTCTTACCTGGCTTGGGGGACAGGAAATTAAAGAACCTTACATTACCCTAAGTAGGCTTTCCACTCTTTATTATTTTACATACTTTGTAATAGTTTTGCCACTGCTCAGTAAGTATGAGAACCCGGAGAAACCACCAAAAACCATAAGTGATTCTGTACCGGAGATGAAGTAATGCTGGTTAAAAATAGATCTACTGTAAAACATCCTATCATCCCAGAATACCCTCTTGTCACCCTAGAACACTCTTTTGTCATCCCAGTGCTTGACACTGGGATCCAGAAAAAAAACAAATGGATTTCAGCGTCACGTGCCAGAGTGACATCAGGCTATTTTTTACTAAAACAATGGCTAGTTAAGGGACTGAATGTATTTGCAATTTTTTGCATGTTATTCCTATCTGGTCCTGTATTTGCAGAAGAATTCACACCATCACCAAATAAAAAAATGGACTGGAGTTTTGATGGAGCTACCGGATCTTTTGATAGGGAGTTAATTCAGCGTGGCTATAAAGTGTATAAGGAAGTCTGTGCTGCTTGTCACTCAATGAATAGAGTGGCATTTCGTAATTTGCAAGATATCGGTTTTTCTGAAGAGGATGTGAAGCAGATTGCAGCTTCTTATCAAGTTAAAGATGGTCCGAACGATTTAGGTGAAATGTTCGATAGACCTGGAACACCTTCGGATTATTTTATTGCGCCTTTTGATGCGAAAGAAGCAGCCGCAGCAAGTAATAATGGTGCAGTCCCACCGGACTTGTCACTAATTATTAAAGCAAGGTACGACGGTGCAAATTATGTCTATTCACTGCTGACAGGTTATCAAAACGATGAGCAAGATGAGAACGGTTTATATCTTAATACGTATTTTTTAACAGGTAAGTTAGCTATGGCACCACCACTTTCTGAAGGAATGGTAGAGTATGACGGTACAAGACAAGCTACAGTTGAAAACATGGCATATGATGTGGTAAGTTTTTTACAATGGGCAGCAGAGCCAGAACTAGAGCACCGACACAAGCTCGGATTTAAAGTAGTGGCATATTTTGTAATCTTAACAGTGCTTTTTGTGTTAACTAACAATAAAATTTGGAGCAAGCTTTATAAAAAGGAAAGATAAAGTTTTTTACTGACACTCACTTTTATACCTTATTTATACTAACAAGTATATTAATAATAAATGTATTATGAAAATATAAGAACTATGGAATTTCAAATCGTTACACACTTTAAACCAGCTGGAGACCAGCCACAAGCAATCGATAGCTTAGTTGCAGGTCTAAACAGCAACAAAAGAGATCAAGTTTTACTTGGAGTTACCGGCTCTGGAAAAACTTTCACTATGGCAAATGTTATTGCAAGAACAAACAGGCCTGCATTAATTATGGCGCACAACAAAACTTTGGCGGCGCAACTTTATGAGGAAATGAGAGGATTTTTCCCCCATAATGCTGTTGGATACTTCATTTCTTATTATGATTATTATCAGCCCGAGGCTTATTCGCCACAAACTGATACTTATATTGAAAAGGACTCTGTAATTAACGAAAGAATTGACATGCTGCGTTATTCTGCTGTTTGTTCCCTCTTGGAGCGCAGGGACACAATTGTAGTTGCCAGTGTTTCCTGTATATACGGTCTTGGTTCGCCCGAGAGCTATCTTAGCATGATCCTGACTTTAAGTGCTGGAGATAAAATTCGTGTTAATGATTTCCTGAATAATCTAGCTAATCTTCAATACAAGCGCTCCGATGTCAGATTTGAGAGGGGATATTTCAGAGTGCGTGGCGACATTATCGATATATTTCCTGCCTATTATGAAAACAAAGCTTGGCGTTTATCGTTAATGGGTAATGTAATAGAAGAAATTTCTGAGATTGATGCTATAACCGGCAATGTTATTGAGCGCATAGATAAAATCACCATTTTTCCAAACAGCTATCACATTACCTCACGTGAGACCCTATTGCAGGCGGTTCAGCTGATCAAAAAAGAGCTGCATGAACGCTTGGATTATTACTATTCACAGAACAAAATTGTTGAAGCAAAGCGCCTTGAGCAGCGCACCAATTTTGATATTGAAATGATGATAGCAACAGGAGTGTGTAAAGGCATTGAAAATTATTCGCGTTATCTCTACGGAATGGAAGCTGGAGATGCACCGCCTACTTTGTTTGAATATTTACCTAAAGATGTGATTTTATTTGTTGATGAGAGTCATGTCACCGTTCCTCAGATTGGTGCGATGTATAGCGGTAATGAGGCGCGTAAAGAAAAATTGGTGAACCACGGATTTAGGCTCCCTTCTGCTTTCGATAATCGTCCATTAAAATTTGAAGAGTGGGAAGCAGTGCGGCCGCAAACTATTTTCATTTCCGCTACTCCCGGAAAATATGAGTTGGCAAAAACCAATAATGTATTCATAGAGCAAGTTATTCGTCCAACGGGGCTTACAGATCCAATCTGCATTATAAAGCCAACAGAGACTCAAGTTGATGATGTGATTCACGAAACACAAGTGACGATAAAGAAAGGGTTTTGTGTTCTTATTACCACATTGACAAAAAAAATAGCTGAAAAGCTAGCTGAACATATGAGTGAGCTAAATATGAAGGTGAGTTACCTGCATTCAGATATTGCTGCACTGGAGAGAATTGACATTATATGCAAATTAAGATCGAAAGAAATCGATGTTCTAGTTGGTGTTAACCTACTGCGGGAAGGTCTTGATATTCCAGAATGTGGATTGGTTGCAATTTTGGATGCTGATAAGGAAGGATTTTTGCGATCGGAAACTTCGCTCATTCAAACGATAGGTCGTGCTGCACGCAATGCCGAAGGTAGAGTAGTTTTATATGCAGATAAAATGACCGGTTCTTTAGATCGTGCGTTGAAAGAAACAGAAAGAAAAAGAAAGAAACAACAAGAATATAATACACTGCATAATATTACACCAAAAACTATAATAAAGGCCATATCAAATACTTTACAAGACAAAGTAGTGGTTGAGGAAAACATCAATATTAGTAAAGCTGATTTAAAGAATTTAAAGAAGCAGATGTTAAAACATGCTGAGAATCTAGAGTTTGAAGAGGCAGCGAAAATAAGAAATATTCTCAAAAGATTCGAAAATAGGCTCCCTGCAACCCAAAACTAAGCAGAAAAAAAGCAATTTACTAGCTACGTCATGCTCCTCAGGTCTCACGTGGATTCCACTTGCAACTAACCTTTAGCTATAAATATTAGAAAATTGTATCTGTTCAGCGGAATGGTAAAATGAGACAGACAAGATGCCATAAAAAGGTAATCATATAGTAAAAGTGAGGTAATATGGTAAATCTTTTAGAACCTGTTTAAAATCTCGAAGAGATGAGGTAAAATAAGCATAGATTAATAATGAGGTGTCTATGCGGAAAAGTTATCCAAGCAGTATAAGTCGAGAGCAATTTGAAAAAATCA
>JAITUS010000127.1 GCA_031286185.1 Rickettsiales bacterium | reverse complement strand
TGATTTTTTCAAATTGCTCTCGACTTATACTGCTTGGATAACTTTTCCGCATAGACACCTCATTATTAATCTATGCTTATTTTACCTCATCTCTTCGAGATTTTAAACAGGTTCTAAGGGGTCAACAACTTTATTTTCGCGCATTATTTATGGAAACTTTTACTAAGAGAGTAGAGATTTTAGGAAAATTAAAGAGCAAAAAGGATGCAGGTTAGAGGAGCTTTCTCATTAGTTCCTCACAAAACTTCATTTAAGCTTTATGATTCACATAGCTTACGTTTAGGCTCCTGGTCTTTTATAAATAATAATTTATTCTATGCAAAGTTATGATATAATTTTACCTTACATATGGTAAAGGGTGTTTTGTAGATAATTATGATCAGTTCTATACAAGAGCCTAACGAATTACGAAAACGTTTGCAGGGATTTTATCGTACTGATGAAAAAAGTTGTGTACGTTATCTTGTAGAAAAAGCAGAACTTTCGGCTGATTCGAAAAACAGAATTTATAATATTGCAAAACAAGTTGTCGAAAGAATTAAGGGCAATAAATTAGATATTATAGATTCTTTTATGCAGCAATATTCGCTTTCCAATGACGAAGGAATAGCGCTGATGTGCCTTGCTGAATCACTACTTAGAATACCAGACGATTATACAATAGATGAGCTAATCAAAGATAAAATTGCCAATCAAGAATGGGGTAAACATTTAGGACGTTCCTCTTCATTGTTTGTTAATGCTTCTACATGGAGTTTAATGATAGGCAGTAGTATATTAAGGACCAGTGAGGAAGATCCAAGATTCTATCACGCTATTTCTAGATTACTTAAAAATTTAGGGGAGCCAGTAATCCGCAAGGCAGTGAAACAAGCAATGTTGATACTTGGTAAGCACTTTATTGTTGGGGAAAATATAGAAGAAGCATTGGAAAGTGTAAAATCAGATGATCATGGCAAATTCTTATGCTCCTTTGATATGCTTGGTGAAGCTGCTCGTACAGCTGAGAATGCGGAAGAGTATTTTAATTCATATATGCATTCAATAAAAGCCATAGGTGAATCCACTGACACAAATGATTGCTTTAGATCACATGGAATTTCAATCAAGTTGTCTGCATTGCATCCACGTTATGAATTCTGCCAATTTGGTAATATAGCTGAAGAACTGAAAACTAAGGTGCTGGAGCTTTGTCATGAAGCAAAAAAGTACAATATTTCATTATGTATAGATGCAGAAGAGTCAGAAAGACTTGAGATGTCATTAGTTTTATTTGAGCAATTGCGTCTTGATGAATCACTTTCCGAGTGGGAAGGGCTTGGCTTGGCTGTGCAAGCGTATCAAAAACGTGCTTTGTCTGTTCTTGATTTTGTTGAAGATGTTGCTATTCGTTCAAAATATAAGATCATGGTGAGACTTATGAAAGGAGCATACTGGGACTCAGAAATCAAGCACACACAAGAATTAGGGTTAAGTGGGTACCCAGTGTTTACTAGAAAAAGCTATACAGATGTATGCTACCTTGCCTGTGCTCAGAAACTTTTAAGCAAAGCAAGTCACTTTTATCCATGCTTTGGAACCCACAACGCTTATACTTTTGCTACTATAATAGAGCTTGCCGATAAAAATCACCCTGGGTTTGAGTTTCAGCGCTTACATGGAATGGGTAAGGGCTTATATGATTATGTAATGTCAGAATTCGCAACAAGTATAAATTGCCGTACATATGCACCGGTTGGTAAACATAGTGATTTATTGCCATACCTTATTAGACGTCTTCTTGAAAATGGGGCTAATAGTTCATTTGTCCATCAAATAAATGATTCCAACGTTAAAATTGAAGAGTTAGTTTCAGATCCATTGGAAAAAGCTAAAAGCTTAGAGTATGAGCCTCATCCAAGTATTCCATTACCACAAGATATCTTTGGAGAGAAAAGGAAAAACTCCTTGGGGATGGATATTAGTGATTCAGTTACAGTTTCACAATTTGCGAACGATATAAAAGAATTTGGTGAAAAGAAATGGCAAGTTGGACCGATAATTGACGGAGAGTCACTGTTTGACAGTACTGAATTTACCGAAGTGGTTAATCCAGCACATTTGGAAACCGTAATCGGAGAAGTGTCAAATACAACAAGTGATCAAGCTTTAAACGCTCTTGAAATAGCACATAGTGCTTTTGCTAAGTGGCAGAATGTTTCAGCAGAAGAGCGTGCTAAGCACCTTGAAAGAGCTGCAGATTTGCTTGAAGAAAGAATGAAAGAATTGATTTACATTCTAATTGTGGAAGCAGGAAAAATTTTATCCGATGCAATAGCAGAAGTAAAAGAGGCAATCGACTTTTTGCGTTACTATGCAATGATAACAAAAAACGAACTGAATACTTGGAAAAAATTGCCAGGTCCAACAGGTGAAGATAATTTCATTTTCTTTGAAGGTAGAGGAGTTTTCTTGTGCATATCACCGTGGAATTTTCCACTTGCTATCTTTATTGGACAGGTTTCAGCCGCACTTGCAGCAGGTAATTCAGTACTGGCAAAACCAGCAGAGCAGACGTCGATTATTGCTTGCGAAGCTGTTAAGATACTACACGAGGCTGGGATACCAAAAGATGTACTGCACCTTATTCCAGGGAATGGTCGGTATTTAGGTGAAACATTAATACCAGATAATAGAATTTCCGGTGTAGCTTTCACTGGTTCAACACAGACCGCTCAAATAATTAATAGAATGCTTGCTAACAGAAATGGTCCTATTGTGCCACTTGTCGCTGAAACTGGTGGGTTAAATGCTATGATTGTTGACAGTTCTGCTCTCTTAGAGCAAGTAACTGTAGATGTTTTAATTTCTGCATTCCGTAGCGCTGGTCAACGCTGTTCTGCACTTAGAGTATTATTTATTCAAGAAGATATAGCAGAGAAACAGATAAAAATGATATGCGATGCAGTTCAAGAATTAAAGATTGGTGATCCAATACAACTTAGCACTGATATTGGTCCAATAATTGACAAAGCATCTATTGATATGCTGAATAAGCACACGGAGAAAATGTCAAGAGATAAGGATTCAAGCCTTTTATCCAAGGTACCCATGAATACAAATTCTCGTAATGGTTATTTCTTCCCTCCATATATTTATGAGATACAAAAAATTTCGCAATTAAAACAAGAAGTGTTTGGTCCCATTTTACATATTATACGTTTTAATAAGTCGCAGTTAAATGAAGTTATAAGTGATATAAACAATACAGGATATGGGCTTACGTTCTCTTTGCAAAGCCGAATACAAAATCGGATCGATTTAATAAGCAAGAAAATATCAGTTGGAAATGTATACATTAATCGCAATCAGATAGGTGCAGCAGTTGGCGTGCAACCATTTGGCGGTAGGGGACTATCCGGCACTGGACCAAAAGCTGGGGGGCCTCATTATCTACAGCGTTTTTCTACAGAAAAAGTTGTGAGTGTCAACACTACAGCATTTGGCGGTAATACTACGCTCATGTGCTTGGATTGATTTGAAGGTGTTTTTCTTCTTTTAAAAATGTTAGATGTATGGTCCCAGAGTATGATGCGGGGCTGAGCATGTTTTGCAGGGTATTCCTAATTCACTTTAGCTATATTTATTATTTTTTAAGATTAAATGGTTAAAATAGTAGATAAATGCTAAAGTGAGGTTTAATTATGATAGCAAACTTTCCAATAGAAACTAGTGTTTTACCCTTCCACCTATATTTCGATTACACATATAACATTTAGCTCAATTTAAAAGTTTAATTCAATTTTAGTTGTCAGTTTAAGCAGAAAAAGCATCAATGCTGGCAACCAAGAAGGTACGTAGCTTTTAATATTGGGGGTTTGGTATGCATATAAATCAGAATGAAGGACGGAAGCATTCACAAGTGAGCTATCCAAAAACTCGTAGCGTGAGTGTTGACAGTGGATTTGGCGATGAAGAAGTAATTAACAAAACAGGTGATGATATTCATGCAGCGTTAAGAGCAATAAAAAAAGGTAAGCGAAAATTTGAAAAGTGGCGAGAAGAGTGGCAAAAAGGCTCTGCAGATATTAGCAGTATAAAAAATAAGGGAGAAAATAATATTTTACACCTTATTGCGCTGCTGAAAAAAAAGCAAAAACGCAGGTCTTTAAAAGTCCTGATGGAAAGAATTTCCGAAGAAGATTTAGCAAAACTTGTTGATAGTAAAAATAAGGAAGAAAAAACCCCTCTTCAGGTGGCACTAATTGACAAGATAAAAAAAGGAAAACATGAGTCTAATACAACTCGAGGTAGTGATAACACACTTAAGTTTCTCGTAAAATTGTTAAAGCATAGAGCCAGCTATGACAATTTAGAATTATCTACAGAAGAATTACAAAACTTAGAAAAAGAGCAAAAGACATACTATCGTGATTTCTTAGAAAAATTAGCGGAGTCAGTAAGACAATCTACACTGGAACAGAAAATCGACATAGAAAAAAAAATTAAAGAAATTATAGCGCGTATTATAAATACTCCAGACAGTAGTGGTAATTACCTATTACATTCAGCAATTAATAATTATGATAAAAAACGTTTCAAAGAACTATTAGAGAAAGGGGCGGCTGTTAGCCTTAAAGATGCAAATGACAATAATGCTTTACACCTAATTGCAAAATTGGAGAAAGAACAAAAGCTCGAATTTTTAAATGTAGTATTGGATGTAAGCCAAGAAAAAGAGCTACTTAAAGAACAATTTATAAAAGCTGTAAATGACAAAAATGATAATGATAAAAGTGGTGATGGTAAAAATAGCAATGGTCAAACACCTCTCCACCAGTTGCTTCAGCATATAGGAGAGAAGAGTGAGGATCGATTATGTACAGATAGAAAATTTGAAAAAACAAATAGATATAAAGCCCTAGAGCTATTACTACAAAATGGTGCTAATATTACTGCTCAGGATAAAGAAGGGAATAATGCTTTACACTATATTGCTTCATTCAAGGAAGAGCAAAAAGTTACATGCTTGAAGTTAACCTTAGGTAAGGATGAATTTAGTAAGGCTATAAATGCTGTTAACGGGAAAGAGCAAACACCTCTTCATCAGCTGCTTCAGCATATAAAAGGAAAGAATGAAGATCGATCATGTAAAGATAAAAAATTTGAAAAAACAAATAGATATAAAGCCTTAAAGCTATTACTACAAAACGGTGCTGATATCACTGCTCAGGATAAAGAAGGCAATGCTCTGCACCATATTGCTTTACTCAAAGGAGAACAAAAGGGTGTATGTTTGGATCTAATAGTAAAAGAAGGAAATATGCCTGAGATAAGTAAAGCCGTAAACGCTAAGAATGGTAAAAAACAAACACCGCTACAAGTAGTGTTAATTGCTAAGGTGACAAAAGATAAACACAAATTCTTCAACCCTAAAAGCCGTGATAATACAATCAAGTTCTGTGTAAAATTATTGCAAAATGGCACTGATCCAAAGCAATTAATACTGCCTGAATCATTGTGGAGCAGAGAGTACTATAAAACTATAAAAGGAATAGAGAAATCTATGGGTAAATTACTTATTCCAGATGATATGAGAACTGAACTAAAACTTAATTTCGGTAAGAAATTTAAAGCACGTGATATTATGAAGTATGTCAATAATGTTGTTTGTAAAGTAGTGATAACGCTTGTGTTTGTTGCTGTAACCTGTGCAGTAGTATTTAGCGCTGCTCAAGGGAGTATTACAATTGCTACTGCATTATCTATTATAGCAGCTATTGGAGTCTGTTATCTTATTTACTTGAATTTAGAAAACACTTATGAAGGATTTAAAAAACTTAAAGGAAAGTTTACTGAAGAAAAGCAACCTACACATGCATCAAAAAATGATACACAATGTAATGACTCTTCCCAAAACATGGAAAACAAGCCTAAAAGTACAGATGATCACCAAGCTGCAAAAGTTCCTGAAAGCGCTGCTCAACAAAATTTAGACAATGAACACAAAAACTCAGAGAAGCAAAAAGCACAAGAGCTACAAGACCAATCAAAAAACACCGACAGTTCTCCTAGTACTGGAAATGCTAGGAACTGGGAAATACAAAAGTCATCAGATCAATCAAAACACACTGAAAGCCCTCCAAACTCTGACATGAGTGCCGTATCATCGGTAGTGAACTTTATTGGAAATTGTGTAGCAACTAATAAACCCTCCTCTCTGGGGCGATGAAATCAATCTCATCGCTCAGAGTTTTTTCAGCGACTTTTTTGTAATCAATTTTTACATTGGTTTTGCCTTTCTTTTCTTCGAGCCACGCTATAGTGTGTTTCATCCAGTCTTTATCATCGCGCTCTAGGAAATCTTCACGAGCATGGGCACCTCTGCTTTCTTCGCGATTGGCCGCGCATTCCATAGTGATAACTGCTTGCGGAATCATGTTAGCAAGCTCCAGCGCTTCAACTAAATCACTGTTCCATACCATACTGCGATCTTCAATTGCAATGTTAGGCATCATTTTTGCTACTTCTTTTATAGCTTTTTTGCCTTCTTCTAAAACTTCAGCAACACGGAACACTGATGCATATTTTTGCATAGTATGCTGCATTTCGCTGCGTATTTTCGATACCCTTAGCTCTCCAGAAGCAAATCGCATTTTATTGAACCTATCAACTATCCAGTCTGTGCAATCTGAGTGCAATTTTTTGTGTGGTGCATGAGGCTTTAGCTTCTCTTTCGCTCTGAGCGCTGCAGCCCTACCAAAAACTACAAGGTCAAGGAGCGAGTTAGAGCCAAGTCGATTTGCACCATGCACAGAAACGCATGCTGCCTCTCCAATTGCAAACAATCCTTCTACTACTTCTTCCTTACCTTTCTTCAGCGTGATCACTTCCCCATGATAGTTGGTTGGAATGCCACCCATATTGTAGTGAACAGTTGGGATGACCGGTATTGGATCTTTAGTGACATCAACCCCTGCAAAAGTCTTTGCAGTTTCGCTAATTCCTGGAACTCTTAGTTTTATTACTTCCGGATCAAGATGCGCTATAGTTAAATATATGTGGTCTTTTTTCGGGCCAACGCCTCTTCCTTCTCTAATTTCAATTGTTATTGCCCGACTCACCACATCACGAGAAGCCAAGTCTTTTGCTTTTGGTGCATAGCGTTCCATAAACCTTTCGCCCTGAGAATTAACGAGATACCCACCTTCGCCGCGACATCCTTCCGTCATCAAACATCCTGAACCATATATTCCCGTTGGATGAAATTGTACAAATTCCATATCTTCAAGTGGCAATCCAGCTCTTACCACCATGCCATTACCATCGCCTGTGCAGGTGTATGCGCTCGTTGCAGAAAAGTAAACACGCCCATATCCACCTGTTGCCAGCACCACCGAATGTGCACGAAATCTGTGTAGTATGCCGTCGCACAGTGACCAGGCAAGAACTCCGCAGCATGCTCCGGTTTCGCCATCTATGATTAAATCAATTACAAAGTATTCAACAAAAAATTCGGCGTTGAATTTAAGACACTGCTGATATAGAGTGTGAAGGATTGCATGCCCGGTTTTATCTGCTGCTGCGCAAGTGCGTTGCGCTGATTTTCCTTTACCAAAGTGAGTTGTCATTCCACCGAAGGCACGCTGGTATATTTTGCCATCTTCTGTACGAGAAAACGGTACGCCAAAATTTTCAAGTTCAATGACAGCTTTAGCAGCGTTTTTACACATATATTCTATTGCATCTTGATCGCCAAGCCAATCTGAACCTTTTATTGTGTCATACGCATGCCAGCGCCAATTATCCTCAGCAATATTCCCTAAAGCCGCACTAATTCCGCCTTGTGCTGCAACTGTATGACTGCGTGTAGGAAAAATTTTAGAAATGCAAGCAACTGAAAAGTTAGTTGCAGCCATTCCAAGCGTTGCTCTGAGTCCTGCTCCACCTGCGCCCACTACCACTACATCATACTCATGTTCTATGATTTCGTACGCTGATTTATCCATATTTGCTCATTTATGATCACAGGCTTATAATACCACATAAGTGGAGAAAATCCATACAAGTTTTCTAGATACAATAAATTTCTCGCATATCAAACCAGTTTTAGCATGTGCGAAAAAACTACTTGACAAATTCTAACAACTTCATTACCATAGCAGCGAGGGTATTTCTGACTCAAAACTTGTTTTTGATCTGCAGGCTCAATGACAAAATTCAGTAAAAACTCAGGGTATTTTTTGGCGGATTGTATCAAATTATAGCGGTTGCATGTCTTTTACATTTTTTCTACATTCAGCCAAATTGCGCTTAAACTAAGCGTCAGTAAATTGTTATAGCGCCAATTTAAAGTATTATAGAGTCAAAACTCGCTACTTGGGGTTTCTTTGTCTTTTTTTCTTATATAGCTTTGGTAAATTTCTGAAATATTTATAGCTAAAGTAATATCCTGGATTCCGGTGTCAAGCACTGGAATCTAGGAATTTTATCAAGTAGGTGAGCATAAAAATAGCCATTTTACGTTAAAATATAACATTAATTATTATGGAAAGACTGGATCCCAGTGCCGGAGCACTGGGATGACAAGAAGAGGGTACTGGGATAACACCCATAACCTTGTCATTCCAGCGCGTGACGCTAGATCCAATTTTTTGGCAAATTCATCAAAAATGTTGTATAATGTACTTGTTTACGATCAATTTTGCTGGATCTCAGTGTCATCTACTCGCATAACATTGTCTGCTATGTAAATTGCCCCTAAATTAAAACATTTGCACAATAACATGTTGGAATGACACAAGGTTTGCGTTTATAAATCAAGTTGATTATGCTAAAAGAACTTGAAATTGAACCTTTGCTAAAAGATAAATCTCCACATCAAACCAAAGCTGTGGTTGCAATGTCTGGTGGAGTTGATAGCTCTGTTGCAGCAGTATTGCTACATTACCTTGGATACCAAGTAATTGGTGTGACTCTTCAGCTATATGGTAGTGATGGTAATGCTAACGCGAGAAAAGGTGCATGTTGTGCCGGACAGGATATTTATGATGCCAAGCGCGTAGCTGAGAGTACTGGCTTTCCTCATTATATCTTAAACTATGAAGAAATGTTCAAAAAGGAAGTGATAGAGGATTTTGCGAATACCTATATGCGTGGGGAAACTCCTATACCATGCGTAAAATGTAATCAAACGGTAAAGTTCCGTGATCTATTGCAAGTTGCAAAAAATCTTAGTGCAGATGTGCTAGTTACGGGACATTACGTGAGAAGGTTGGAAAAGGATGGCGAGGTAAAACTGTGCACAGGCATCGATAAAAGTAAAGACCAAAGTTATTTTCTGTTTGCCACAACAAAGGAGCAGTTGAAGCTTTTAAGGTTTCCACTTGGTAAGTTCTATAAAAGTGATGTAAGAAAATTAGCAAAGCATTTTGGTCTGCTAATCTCTGAAAAGCCAGACAGTCAAGATATATGCTTCGTTTCTGAAAGCTATAGTGAAACAATAGCTAAGTTAGTTCCACAGTCTGTGCAAAAAGGCAAAATTGTAGATGTACATGGAAAAGTGCTGGGCGAGCATAATGGCATAGTAAATTTCACAGTGGGGCAAAGAAAAGGTTTGGGCATTGCACACAGCGAACCTCTTTATGTGATAAAAATTAGTACAGAAAATAATGAGGTTGTAGTAGGCCCAGTCAGCGCACTAATGCAAAGGAAAGTGTTGGTCAAGGAGTTGAACTGGCTAGAGCAACCAAAGGAAGGCATGGAAGTCACTGTGAAGCTCCGGTCATCACACGCGGGGAGCTTAGCGACAATATACCCAGCTGCAGAACAAAATAAAGCTTGTATTATTTTAAACAATGATTATTTTGGCATCAGCCCCGGCCAAGCCTGTGTAGCATACAAAGATGACCAAGTTATCGGCGGTGGGTGGATATGTTCTTAACTAAACGGAGTAAGGTGTATCCGTTCAGCGGGGTGACAAAATAGGGTGGACAAGGTAACATAATAAAGATAACCATGGAGTAAAAGTAAGTTTACAACAAAGGGTGTCATCCAAGTAGTCGGACACTGGGATCCAGCAAAATTGATTGTAAACAAGTGCACTATACGGCATTTTAAATGAAACTACTAAAAACTGGATTCCAGTGGGGTTAGAGGAATTTGTCAAGTAGTTTTTTGTTTCTATTGGATGACGTTATAGCTTTTTTCCACTGTTGTCTACCCGTTCCTTATGTAGTGGAATTGGTATCAGCAGGTGCATCCCAGTCGGTAATTTTATAATTATAACCCACGCTTCCAGGCTTTTTTTGACCAAAAATCTCCTGTTTCCTTACGCCTTTTTTTCCCACTCATATAAAGCTGTTTTGCCAATTTTAAATCTCTTTGCAACACCTGCCATGCTTTCTCCTTCACCCAAAGCCTCCATTGCTTTTTTTCTTAAATCATAACTATACGCTGCTGGCATCTTTACCTTCACTACTATAAATCCTTGTTTTACCTCTTTTGGTCAATCTTGTCAAATTAACAAGCAAGCGTAAAAGGGGGTTATTTTAGCATACACTTTCTTCTCAATACTTTCTATAAACCTTCAAGTATTCTGGCACTATATTTTCAATTGACACTGGACGGATTTTTATTGTTTCAAGGTCAGTTGATTTTTCGATT
>JAITUS010000121.1 GCA_031286185.1 Rickettsiales bacterium | reverse complement strand
TAAAAACGCCAATACTGAAAATAAATACTGGCTAAGGCTTCTTTTGCCTTTTTTTTATTTAGTAAGTTTCTTAACTTTCAAGCTAAAAATCAGATTGCAGGGTTAAGTCTTCCACCCAAATAACTATGCACTCCACTTGCTTGTCTGGATATACCTCTTGTACTAAGGTTTTATAGATCAACATCTGCTTTTTTATTTCATTTAACGAGGAAACAGAAACGTTACGGTATGATTTATAATCAATTATGATTGCTTTATCTTGCGTTATACACAGCCTATCTAGCCGTACTAATATCGGCTCTCCATCAATTGTTCCACTTAGTGTGATTTCTGATTTACCTTCTAAATCGAATAGATAATCATATTTTTCATTAAAGGCTAATATTTTATTATAAATTTCATCTTTATCTTCCCTGGTGTTCATATTATCGAGATATTTTCTTACCCAATTTTTTCTCCTGTCTTTCTCTATCTTAGGCATATACTGCAATATGCTGTGGATTACTAGGCCTCTTGCATAACCATCTGTTATTCCAGCACTTGTCATCCCAGTGCTCCTTTTTTTGTCATCCCAATGCTCCGATACTGGGATCCATTCTTTTTTTCCACTGGATTCCAGCATCAAGTGCTGGAATGACACCGGAGGGTGAGTAGTTGATGCTGGTGCTCCTTCTTTTTTCCTGGATCCCAGTGTCAAGCACTGGGATGACAAAGGGGGGTGTTGGGATGACACTGAAGGCTGGGGTGACATAGATAGGTTTGGCGGAGGCGAAATCACTGGAACATCAAAATAATCACGTTTTTTATAAACAGAGGGGTAGTTTGCATTCATGCATAATACTTCAACTTTTTCTTTAAATATTGGACGTAAGTCTACCTGTTTCCTCTCATATGGTTCTCCATACTTAGTGATTAGATCATACCAAGAGCCTTTTTGCACTGGCTCTTTACCTAAAATGTATAACTCATCTTCAGCACGCGTGAGTGCTACGTATAGCAAACGCAAATATTCACTATAATCCTCTAGTTTTTTCTCTCTTTTTACTTGATCACAATAAGCGTTATCGTTTTTTCCACACCAAAATGGTGCTTCCATTGCATCAAAAACGATGCTTTCACTGTTTCTTGGCACTGTGTTTGTATCAACCAAAAACACTATAGGAGCTTGTAGACCTTTTGATTTATGAATTGTCATTATTCGTACAGTATTGCGCTCTGATTGCATATCGTTTTTAATCTCTGGATTATTCTCCTTGATCCACTGAACAAATGCTTGAAGAGATGGGTTCTCAAATTGCAGCACAAGGTTCATGAATTCATCTAAGATCTCCAAACACTCAAGACCTAGCCTTGCAGCAAATTTCTTCTTACCTGTGCACAGTACATGCGTGAATAATGTAAGAGAGGACTCTACGTGAGATAAGTCAATGAGATAACTTAATTCACTATAGATAACCCCATGATAATCTTCAAGTCTTTCCCATAACGACTGTTCTTTACGATCGTATGCAACATTGAATAAATCATCCTCAGTGAAATTAAATAGTGGTGATTTTAAAACATTCGCAAGAGCCAAATCGTTTGTCGGAAGGAGCAAAAATTCAGCCAAAGCTATCAAGTCCTGTACAGCTATATAGTCCATGATTCTAAAATAGTCCCGTCCTATAACCGGTACGTTTGCTTTTTTAAGTTCGCTTATTACGTAGTCAACTAATACGTTTCTCTGCCGTACCAGAATCATAATGTCCCTTGGTTCTATATGGCGGTCTTTAGCGACTAAAATCCGCCCTTCATTTAACCAATTGTGAACTTTGTGGGCTATTGCCTGAGCGAGCAATCGCTCTGCTATTACATGATCTTTTCTCTGTGTTAAATGAATTTGTAAGGCTTGCTGCTCTTCCTCTTTACATCTTGGTAATAACGGCCAAATTTCAATGTATCCTTGATCGTTTTCTCTATGTGGAATATGTTTTATTTCACTATCGACAAAAGATATCTCTTCACGAAAGTTGTTAAATAATCTGTCTACAAACGCTAGAATGTGCGGAGTGGAGCGAAATGATTTTTCAAGTTGACATGATATCCGGTCTCTGCCGCTGGTTTTTGTGTGAAAGTATTGTTGCATGTAGTTGAATAGGTGAGGATTTGCTCCTTGAAATCTGTAAATGGATTGTTTTACGTCACCAACAACAAACAAGGTTCGCTTTTCATCACTACCGGTAAAAAATTCGTCACAGAGATTTGTTATAATTTTCCACTGACTGATGCTATTGTCTTGCGCCTCATCAACAAGAATGTGATCTATTTTTTGATCTAAGTTAAACAATACCCAATCTTTATAATCTGGATTGCCGAGAAGATTTGTTGCTAAATGGATTATATCATTGTAGTCAAGCAGTGCATTCTTTGATTTTTCATCATTGTATAGATCAACGTATACTTTAAATATCTTGAGTAAGCTACTGGTTCTCTTGAATATTTGATAGGAATTCACATCTCTCACATGAGTAAATACTACATTTTGAATATTTTCTATGATCTGTTCTGCATCTCCGAATTTTTCCAAAGTACCCTTTGTTATGATGGATGATATGCTTTTTTTTTCGTTTGATTCTGATTTTAGAAATACTTTGGTTAGGTTTTCTATTTCCTCTTTATTGGCGCTATTACACCAATCGTAGAGCATTGTACTGTAACTTTGATCTCTTTTGCTGCCCTCACTTAGTATTTTAGCTAATCTTTCCACGTGCTCAATCGTTTCACTCTGTAACCCACGAATTTCATCTGGTGCACTCAGTTTATCTTTGATATACCCCAAATCACCTGCTGACAACGGTCTTTTTACACATAAAGTATAAAGCAGGTCGCGTAGTTTATTTTCATCAATTTCAGCTGCAATGAGGCTAATGTCATCCTGCACAGTTTCGTTATGAAGCGTTTTGTCAAATACGATGGAATGTAATTCTTTGCACTCGCTCAGCGTACAATTTGGAGCAATGCCAGCTTCCACAGGGAAGCTAGAAATTAATTTGTAACAAAAAGCATGTATGGTCTGTATAGTTAAACCAAGATTTTCCAGTTCAGAGAAAAGCCTTCTTGCTTGACCTTCGTTTTCTCTAGATCCCAGTGTTGTGCTACTTTGATGACAAAAAGACGGACTTTGGGATGACATCAAAGAGAGACCCAATTGCTCTAAGTCTGCTACCAGCACACTTCCTGAGCATATTGCCCACTTACTGAGTGTACTGTGAATGCGACTTTCTATCTCGTTTGCTGCAGCATTGGTAAATGTTAAGCAGAGAATATTCCTTTTGTTTTCCAATAAAAGTCTTAATACTCTATCCATTAAGATTTTGGTTTTGCCTGTGCCAGCAGACGCATTTACCCACACGGAGAAACTAGGATTGATTGCATTTAATCTCATCAAAAATGTAAAAATCGTATAAAATTTGACTAAAATGGCATTATAAAATATAATGTGAAAGTAGTATTAGTGAAGATATACAAATGAAAAGTTTTTGTGTAAAGGCTCCTGCAAAAGTTAACCTTTTTTTGCATATTGTAGGAAAAGAAGAAATAGGGTATCACTTAATTGAAGGCTTATTTGTTTTTGCTAATATTTCCAATTTCTTGGAAATAAAGGTAGGTGAAAAGGATTTCAGATACGACAACTCTATAGTTGAATTTGTAAATTCCGAACTTAGAATAAATAACAGGTACAACACCGTAATGAGAGCAGTTAATCCATTGCTTAGGTATGCTCCTGTACGAACTAAAGTCATTGTAAAGGTTGTGAAAAATATACCAATTGCTGCGGGGTTGGGTAGTGGTTCCTCAGATGCTGGAGCTATAATACGTACATTAGGGAAGTTATGGAAAATTGATAGATCAATCTTAAATGAAATAGCTTTAAGCGTTGGTGCTGATGTTCCTGCAAGTATAGATAGTAAGCCAGTTTTGGTTAGAGGTATTGGTGAAGAGTTGTGTCCCATAAAAAAATTCTCTTTACCCACAAATATAGTACTTGTGAAGCCGAAAAAAAAGTTTTTGAGTACACCAGAGGTATTTTCCAAATATAAAGGAGATTTTTCAAAACCAGTTGAATGGAGTGATGATGCTGAAGAGGATCTATTAAAGTTTCTCGAAGAGATGAAAAACGATCTTCAAGAGATAGCAGTAAGTCTTGTACCTGAAATTGAAGATGTGATACTAGCGCTAGAGTCACAAAAAGGCTCTATACTGTCTCGCATGTCAGGCAGTGGTGTAGCGTGTTTTGGGATATTCGATAATGAAGAGAATGCAAAAGCTGCTGCAGCGAATATCAGAGAAAAGCAGCCAGAATGGTGGGTATGTGACACTCAATTAATAACTTGATTTATGGATATAATTCCTTTAGTTTCTACGAATAAAAACTTTATAGGTAGTTACGGGAAAGGAAATTTTTTGGTGAATGATCAAGAGTATCACGGCTCAATTATAATTTTTCCTGAGAAGGTGATTGAACTAAAAGAAAGTGATATAAATAGTAAGGAGCATTTTAAATCTTTTTTAACAGAGGAAATAGAAATTTTGTTGATAGGTACCGGTAAAACACGCAATACATTAAATTCTTCGGTAAAATCCTATCTTACGGAACAAAAAGGTTTAAGTTTTGAATTTATGACAACGGGTTCTGCATGCAGAACCCATAATGTCCTGATATCCGAAGACAGGTTTGTTGTCACTTACTTAAGGGCCATATAACATGCTTGAAATGTTTACACAGGACTTTTTCATCAACAGCCTGATTACGATAGTTATAATTGGCCTCGTAACAGGTGCACTAGGGTCATTTATGATATGGCAAAGATTATCGTATCTGGGTGATAGCTTATCTCATTTTTCGTTGCTTGGCGTTGCACTGGCTTTAATTTTTAAGACTACTCCCTCAATCAGCATAATGTTTATAGCAATTGCTTTTGCAATACTGCTTTCCCTTAATTTTGATAGGTTGTATTCTGTTGATACGATATTAAATATCGTTACTAACGTAGTTTTATCATCAAGTTTAATACTGATGTCCTTTCTTCCATCAAGAAATAGCAGCATTATTAGCTCGCTATTTGGCGACATATTAACACTGGAGCAGAGTGACATAGTATTGATTTTTTTAACTTCAGTAGTGGTTGTTTTGATATTAGCATTTAGATGGCGCTACTGGCTAATAATTTCAATCAACCAAGATTTGGCAATAGTTGAAAAGGTTAACGTGAATTTGGTCAGGCTAGAATTTTTAATTACTCTCGCCATATTTATAGCAGTTTCTGCTCAATTAATAGGGATATTACTCATTGCTGCATTTTTGTTAATACCGGCTGCATCTGCAAGGCTTATCTCAAAAACTCCAATGCAGATGGTTATCATTGCAACGGTTTTTTCTGTGATCTCTGGAGTATCAGGCCTTATATTATCTGCAAGTTTCGATTTATTAACAGGGCCTGCAATTATACTTATTGCAGCTGCATATTTAATTATCGCTTATTTTATGAAGTTGATATTAAATAGATTGGCTTATACCAAATCCCAATGGTAATAGGACAAATTACAAAATTTCCCTACGATTAGGGGTTTAGCGAATTTATTATGTATCTTGTTTGACTTCCCGATAACGAAAGTTGATATAACCTTTATACTTAAGAAATTTACCGGATGAGAAAAAAAGGCAAAAGAAACTCTAGTCAGTATTTATTTTCAGTATTGGCGTTTTTATGTCTTAAACGCTGCAATTTAGCTGCTTTTAAATGCAACTAGTCTAAGCTATAATATTTAAGAAATTTATCAGGCAGAAAAATAAAGACAATAAAACCCCGTGGTAGCTAGTGATTCCACTCTCTATTTTTAAACCTGACGTTGGGTGATGTCTTAAACGACTTATAAGCGCGTTTCAGCTTATATTAGGTAAAAACCAGAAATTTTAAAAAGACATGCAGTACACATAGTGCGAAAAATTAAACAATAGTACGCCAAATACAAGTTTTCTTGTCATTTTAACCTGCACAGATTGGAAGTTAAATAAATAGTTTAATTACTATGATAAGGGTAACGGCGAAGGTTGTCAAGTAGTTTTTTTCGTTTCTATTGGGTGGCTTTTCCACTGTTGTCTACTTGGATGACAGCAGATCACCTCTTCACAAAGATTTTATCGGTAATACGCATATCAATTATGCTCCAATCACTGAAAGTAAAATCAGTTGTGTTTTGCAAGTGGTTCAAATAATCCCATGCGCTATGAGGATTATCTTCAGGCAGTTTTACTGTGGAGACGTTATCAAGTATGATGTTCCATCTTCTATTTCCTACATAAACACAAGAAGAAATGTAGTCACTCAATTGAGTTTTGCTCCTTAATATGTCTTTAACAAATTTTAGGTTCGATAACGAGTTTTGTCCTGTGATTACAACAAGATTATCTATCGAATAGTCGTCTGTAATCACTTTACCTTCGGAATCGATTACTGAAGTCCTGTTACCATCTTTCCAGAGAGCAAATGGTTTATGTTCATCTATGTTAATATGTAAGGTGTTGGGCAAAGTTCTATAAATTCTTACGTGTTTTATCCATCTGCTTACGGACTGTATGCTATCAGCAAATCTTGAAAGCGATATATACATAATCGGCTGCGTTTTATTTACCAATTTTAAAATGTCCTTTTCGTTTGTGAATTTATTGCCAGTTACAACTACTTCATCGATTGAAAACCCACTGCTGAGTAACAAACTGGATAAGCGATCATTATACCAAGTGAGGTAATAATTAAATCGACTTGTGATTTTATCAAGCGAGCTATAGAGTACTAGCGTAAGAAAGAGTGCTATTATAATAACCAAAGCACACTTACGCAGAAAACTCCTTTGGCTTCTAGTAACATTGCTCAGCATTTACTTGGTCTCTAATACTTTTGTGTTGCAAACTATCTTCAACGATAATTTTAACTAATTCATTAAAACCAATTCCTTTTGTCAATTTTGCAATTTCTGGCACTAACGACAACTCAGTAAAGCCAGGGTGTGTATTGATCTCAAGCATTTTTAGGGTATCATCCTTAGGGTTATAACGAAAATCTGAACGAGAAATAGTTTTACATCCTAAAAATCGATGAACTTTCAATGCATATTCCAAGGTCATTTTGTATATATCATCAGGAATTTCAGCGGGAAATATATGCTCTGCAAGTCCATCTGTATATTTTGCTTCGTAGTCATAGAATTTATTTTTTGGTCGTATTTCCATAGTGCCAATTGCCTCATCTAGCAATACAGCGGTATGTAACTCTATGCCCGGTATGTATTTTTCTATAATCATCAAATCTCTCGAATAATCTTTTGTCATCCAAGTAGTTTCTTTCTTGTCATCCAAGTGCTTCGACACTGGAATCCGTTTTTCTTTTTCCTGGTCACGCGCTGGAATGACATCAAGTATGTTTTTTAATTTTAAATAATCATCACGCGAGAAAATTATGTGTACTCCAATGCTTGAGCCTTCATTGATCGGTTTTAAGACGTACGGATAATCAATTTTAGTGTTGTTTTTTAGTATGTCTTCTCGACTAATTATGTGACCTTTTGGGATGTCAATACCGAGGGACCGGAATATATGCTTAGACATTGCTTTATCCATAGCAATAGCCGAAGCCATAACTCCTGAGTGTGTATATTTTATACCTAAAATTTCCAATAAACCCTGAATGCAACCATCTTCGCCATAAGGTCCATGCAGAGCAATAAAAGCAAGGCCTGGATTAATTTCTTTAAGCTTTTCAGCAATGTTGCTGTCAACATCTATTTCTATTGCATTATATAAAAGGCTGTCAAGCGCCTTCTTTACTACTGTCCCGCTCATCAGTGATATTTCTCTTTCACGAGAGAATCCACCACTCAAAATTGCTATAGTTGGAACCATGGGCATTCTATGTTTTACTATATAGCATACATAAAAGATGCTCTTACCTTCAATAGAAACCTACTGCTATAGCTAAAGTAATAGATTTACCGATGATTTGACAAATCTCCGTTCTGCTACGCTTTAAGAACCTGTTTAAAATCTCGAAGAGATGAGGTAAAATAAGCATAGATTAATAATGAGGTGTCTATGCGGAAAAGTTATCCAAGCAGTATAAGTCGAGAGCAATTTGAAAAAATCA
>JAITUS010000113.1 GCA_031286185.1 Rickettsiales bacterium | reverse complement strand
TACTTATCAACATATACACTAACTATAATTTGTATACCGCCACACAAGGCGTGAATTGGAAGTATTTTTTGATTTCACAATACAGCTTAGGCAATTTAGATTCAATTTTTATAATTTTCTTATTGACTGACAAGACAGTATCTTTTTTCTGCTTAGTAAATTTCTTAACGTTTAAGCCAAGGTTAGTTGTAGTTTAAAAGCAGCTAAATTGCAGCGTTTAAGACATAAAAACGCCAATGTTTTAAAAGAAATATTGACCAGGGTTTCTTTCGCCTTTTCTCCACTTGGTAAATTTCTTAATGTTTATAGCTAGTTGCAATTTATGAACAAACATTTGTTTTTACAACAAGTGGTGTCATTCCAGCGCGTGACGCTGGAATCCAGGAATTTTATTAGGTTAGTGAGTATAAAAGTTATGTTAAAGTGCACCATTTTTATGGAAAACTGGATCCCAGTGTCGGAGCACTGGGATGACAGGAGGAAGGGGTGCTGGAATGACAGGAAAAGGACTACTTGGATGACACCCTTCCAGTGAGAGTTGCTCTCAAACTACAATGTTCGTACAGTTGTGGGTACCACGGCGGTATGATGTAGGAAGATAGTGAATAGCTTAGCCATGAGGTGACAGAATTTTAAGAAAGCCCTATTATGGATAAATAATTTTACACATGTATGAGCCTCAACAAGCAACCAGATATGCTGGCCTTTCTAAATGGCAAGCTGGAGAATATACCTAAGTTTCATTCCACAATATTACCTAAACTTTGTGGCGGAGATAGAGTAATGGACCTGCTGTTTTACAGGCCACACAGTTATGTAGATAGAAGTAAATCGCTACTTGATGCTCAAGTTGGAGAACTTACGACTTTCATGGCAAAAGTTCATGAACATCAACCACCCACTTTTAGGGGTAGGCCATATAAAATAGTCGTTGAAGGCGAAAGTCAGTATATATTCATAGTCTTTTTTAATTACTCAGTTAAATATTTATATAAATCATTTCCAATTGGAGTCCATGTAATCATCAGTGGTAAACTTGATAAATTTGCTGGATATTGGCAAATTACTCACCCAGATTATGTATCGCTTAGCATCGACCAATTTGAAGAGATAGCTCGTATAGAGCCGGTTTACCAATTATGTCGCGGCATTACTAATAAGAGCATTAGAAACATAATAAATTCCAATCTAAAAGAATTGCCTGATTTGCCAGAGTGGATGGATGGTACATTAATCGAGCAAAAAAAATGGCTGAGTTGGAGAGAAAGCATCATAAAGCTGCACAGACCAAGGTCATTGGCAGAAGCGGAAGTTTGTCGGAAAAGGCTTGCCTATGATGAGTTGTTTGCGTATCAACTAGCACTAAAACTTGCAAGAAAAAATCATGTAAAAAAAGGAAGAAGAGAATTTACAATATCCAATAAATATAAAGAGCAAGTCTTAAGTGGATTGTCGTTCCAATTAACAAACGATCAAATTCGTGTAATAGATGAAATCTCGGAGAGACAAAAATCCAAATACCGAATGGTAAGCTTGCTACAAGGTGATGTCGGTAGTGGCAAGACTGTGGTTGCGCTTTTTGCGATACTGAGTATGGTAGAAAACAACATGCAGGCAGCTCTAATGGCACCAACCACTATCTTAGCAGAGCAACATTATAATTGGATCGAAGAGGCTTTATCTTGCACCGATATAAAAGTCGCTCTGCTTACTGGTAAAACTACGCGCAAAGAAAGAAAGACCATCATGAACGAACTTGCAAGTGGTATTTTAAATATAGTGATTGGTACTCATGCACTGTTTCAAGCTAACGTTACATTTAAAAATTTAGGGCTTGCAGTCATAGACGAACAACAGCGGTTTGGGGTGATGCAGAGAAACCGTTTGGTAGGAAAGGGAGAAAATACCGACATACTTTTCATTACTGCCACTCCTATCCCAAGGACTTTGCAGCAAGCCATGTATGGCGATGTTGAATGCTCCGTTTTAAGGGAAAAACCAAAATCCAGGTTGCCAATAAAAACTGTCATTATGAACATTAAAAAAGTACCAGATATTATTGAAAAACTGAAGGGTGCTATAAACAGGGGCGCAAAAGCGTATTGGATTTGCCCATATATAGAAGAAAACAAAGAACTAAATGTTGCTACAGCAAAGATGCGCTTTCAGGAATTGCAAAAAGCATTTTTTGATAAAGTTGGAATAATACACGGAAAACTAACTCAAGATCAGAAAGATCAAGCTATGTTTTCTTTCAAAAGAAGTGAATTTTCCCTCCTAGTTGCAACAACTGTGATAGAAGTTGGTATAGATGTACCAGATGCAACCATTATGATTATAGAAAATGCAGAGCAATTTGGGTTATCGCAATTACATCAGTTGAGAGGTAGAGTAGGGCGAGGAAGTAAGCCATCTTTTTGCGTATTATTATACGATAATCTAAGCAAAAGCTCATCTTCAAAGTTAAAGATCATGTGTGAGTCACAAGATGGATTTCACATTGCTGAAAAAGACATGATGCTAAGAGGCAGCGGAGATATCTTAGGCATAAAACAATCAGGGTGCATGGAGTTTAAATTTGCTGACTTATATAAAGATAGAGAGCTGCTCAACCTTGTATACAATAATGCGAAAAGTGCAATTGCTGAGAATAAATCTTTTGAACTACTACTTGATATATTCGAGTATAGAAGTAGATTACATTTTTCAAAATTTCAGTAAACTTCTCACATAGCCATATGAAAAATCAGTAGTCCGTTCTCTATTATGTCATTCCAGCGCTCCTTCTCACAACTGTACGAACATTGTGATTCAAGCCTACCAAGGGTGTCATCCAAGTAGCCCTACGATGTCATCCCAGTGCTCGGGATCTCATTTCACTTTATGACAGTGTCATTCCAGCGCGTAACGCTGGTTAGCTATAAAATTTAAGAAGATATTTAGAAAATTTACTAAATAGAAAAACAAGGCAAAAGAAACCCCGTGGCGGCTAGTTATTTACTTTTGTGTCGAAATGTTGGCGTTTTTTTATCCTAAACGCTTAATAAGTGCGACTTAGCTGCTTTTTAATGCAACTAACCTTAGCCATAAACGTTTAAGAAATTTACTAAACAGAAAACAAGGCAAAAAAACCCCGAGTAGCTAGTTATTTACTATCTATCTTATAACATTGGCGTTTTTGATGTCTTAGAACCTGTTTAAAATCTCGAAGAGATGAGGTAAAATAAGCATAGATTAATAATGAGGTGTCTATGCGGAAAAGTTATCCAAGCAGTATAAGTCGAAAGCAATTTGAAAAAATCA
>JAITUS010000078.1 GCA_031286185.1 Rickettsiales bacterium | reverse complement strand
AAAGAGCATGAGATGGGGTGAAAGAAAAGAGAGATGGCTTAGGCCAATTAAAAATATTTTATGTATTTTAAATGACGAAATAATACCTGTATCTTTTGCAGGGGTTACAGCGTGCAACGCAACATATGGTCATAGGTTTGTCTTAAGTGATGCAGCACTTACTGTTAAAACACCCAAACACTATTTTGAATTGCTAGAAAAAAATAATGTAATTCCCCAGCCAAACAAAAGAAAGCAATTTATACTAAATCAGATTAATAAATTTACAAAAGAGCGGAATTTACAGCTTAAAAAGATGATTATTTACTCAATGAGTTGACTGGGCTTATAGAATGGCCAATAGTATTATTTGGTAAAGTGAAATCATCAGGGTTACCGAAGGAAGTAATACTTAGTACAATTAACATCTTGCTTTAAGTGATGGACAGAAAATCTCACATTTTGTCACTGCTGTAAATGTTAACAATAATGAAGTTATCAAAGGGCATGAAAGAATATTAGAAGCACGTCTTGCTGATGCCCAGTATTTGATATCTCAAGACAAGAAGGAAAATTTAGATTACTATGTCAAAAAATTAGGCTCTACTTCATTTCACGCTTCGCTTGGTAGTGTGGAAGAAAAAGTGAAGCGTATTATGGCTCTGTCAAAGTATGTAGCCATATTTATTCCACATGCTTCACTAATTAAAGTTGAACGTGCTGCATATTTAGCAAAGGCAGATCTTGCAACGTCGATAGTGAAAGAATTTCCAGGATTGCAAGGAGTAATGAGTGGATATTACGGTTCTTATTTTCAAGAAGATAAAGAAATAGTGGAAGCTATAACTGAGCACTATAAGCCAATCGGGCCAGAGTAAAAGTGTCCTAAATCTCCTTCTGCAGTTGCTGTGTCAATTGCAGACAAAGTGGATAGTTTGGTTAGTTTTATTGCAGCAGGTGAGAAAATCTCCGGTTCTTATGGTCAGTTTGGTTTGCGGAGAATGACAATTGGTGTAATTAGGATAATACTTGAAAATAATTTGCTTATTCCAATTAGGCTACTGATAGACAATTCAGTATCTTTATATTCAAAACTTCTATTTAATAAAAATACAACGTCAGTTGATAAGCCAAATAGAAAACAAATTTCAGAACTAGTATTTAAATTCTGCTTAGAAAGATTCAAGGTTATTTTAAAAAATAGAAATATAAGGCAAGATGTTATAGATTCAATACTATATAAAATCGATATTAATGATCTGCTGACAGCAGAAAAGCAAACTGTTATATTGGATCGTTATCTTAGTACGCCAGAAGGTGAACAGGTTCTAAGCACTTACAAAAGAGTCAGTAACATGATGAGCAAAGTAAGAAAAAGTGATGGCACTACTTATAGTGCATCTTACGGTAAGAGGGTTTTGATTGAAAATGAAGAAATTACGCTATCAAATTGTGCTATAACTGCTTGTACAAACATAAAACAAGCAATATAAAATTATCACTTTAATGCAGCGCTCGATGAACTTGCTGGTTTTGCTCCGTTTATCAGTCAGTTTATGGACAGTGTGAAGATTAACTGTGATTCTGATGAGCGCAGAAGAAACAGGTTATCTTTGCTTGCGAGTGTTGTTTCCACCTTTCATTTAGTAGCAGATTTTAGCCTCATACAGGTTAAGCAATGGATAAATGCTTAGGAAATATAAAGAACAAATCAAATCATCTCCACAGTCCTGTGGCGTGTATAAGATGGTTAGAGATAAGAATAAGGTTTTATACATTGGTAAAGCAAAAAACTTGAAGTCGAGATTATCCGACTACCTTCAATTCGAAAACCTTTCTGAACGAATTAGAGTCCTGCTGTCACAGGTTATTAAGGTTGAAATATTTATCACTGAGAATGAAATCGAAGCATTGCTTCTTGAAGCACAGTTAATAAAATCGATAAAGCCACCTTATAATTTTGTGCTTAAGGATGGAAAATCTTATCCTTATATAACAATTTTTAAGCACGATTATCCAAGAATAACGAAATATAGAGGCAAATTTAAGAAGAATGAGTTTCATTATTTTGGCCCTTTTCCATCTGCTGCTGCTGTTAAGAACACTATATTATCACTGCAAAGAGCCTTTCTCTTGAGAATATGTTCAGATCAGTACTTTTCCTCAACAAAAAGACCGTGTATTGAATATCAAATTAAGCGCTGTTCAGCACCATGAGTAGATAAAATTACAAAAGCTGATTACTGCAAATCAGTAAAAGAAGCACAAGACACGCTGATCGGAAGGAATAAAGAAGTGCAAAGACAATTATTTTCTACAATGGAAAAGTGCAGCAGGGAAATTAACTATGAGCTTGCTGCTGTATATAGAGATCGATTGAAATTTCTTCAGCAAATTCAAATGCAGCCGATGGATTTTTCTTGTGAAGAAGATGCAGAGGCAAACCTGGCATGCATTGATGTATTATCGTTCAGAGATAAAGACAACCATGGAAGCATTCCTTACTTCGTTGAGAATTGTAGTGATCATCCAAATGATGAAATTTTATCCACCTTTTTGGTCAATTTGTATAATCCAGTTAACACACCACCAGCGCAAATTTACGTTCCAGATTTCATTAAGGATAAGAAAATGATAGAGCAAGCACTTTATGTTGTTAGTCAGAAACCAATACAAGTTTTGCGTGTGGAAAATAGTAAAGAACGTGATTTGTTGAATTTTATTTACAATAATTCTCAGCATAGCTTAGAGCAGAAGCTTATCGATTATAGAAATAACCTAGAAAAGCTCGAAGAGCTTAGCAAAATCTTCTCGTTACCAAATATTCCAAAACGTATCGAGGTTTATGACAATAGCCATATATCCGGAAATCAACAAGTTGGTGTGATGGTTATTGCAGAGCAGGGGAGGGTTTTAAAAGTGAGTACAGATAATTTACTATAAAAGAAGAAACTTCAGGTGATGACTATAAAACGGTGAGAGAAGTGCTAACTAGACGTTTCTCCGGTAATGTAAAATACATAATTCCTGATTTTCTATTGATTGATGGTGGACCTGGGCATGTTTCCATAGTGCTTAATGTATTGGAGGTGTTAAATATCAACGTTCCTTTTGCTTGCATGACAAAGGGCCCTTATCGTAACGCAGGAAATGAGAGATTTTATGTGCCGAGCAGAGAAGAATTTACTCTAGCAAGTGACAGCAAGGTCATGCTTTATTTACAATTGCTGCGTAATGAAGCCGCACCGTTTTGCAATAACTACACACAGAAAATAACGCGATAAACAGTTTTTTGTTTCACAATTAAGCAAAATATCCGGCATTGGCAATAAAAGAAAAAAGGCGCTCATGTCTCATTTTGGTTCGGTAGAAAACATAAGCAAAGCAAAGCTTCTCTAGCTGAAATTCAAAACGTACCTGGAATTAGTAAAGGTTTAGCGGAAATCATTCCTAACACGTGAATTATAAGAAAGGAGTACTGGAGTAATTCAGGAGTCAGGCTTCTTTAGTATTAAAGCGTATTCGTTCATAAGATCGGCAAAATAAGGTGGACAAGGTAGTATAAAATGTCATGCTAGTGCGTATCAAGTTGAGCTATTTCAACAAAAATACTGCATTTTAGGTATCCTCACCAATCTATTATACTTATTACAAGTATAATAATTAAACCAGCGTCGAGTACTGACCACTTTTACTTCAATATCTGCACATTAGCCGTGCTCCTAAAGAGATACTCTAAAATCAAGATCTACTGCTTCTATTTCTTCTTAATAAGACACAAAAAGCCCCTTTACCACCATGTTTTTTTGTGGCTTGCTGGTAGTGTAAGGTCATATGCTGAATTTTAGTATCATTCAATCACTTATTTAAGCTGTACTTTATAGTGTCTGTTCTATCTGTTGTATTGCCGTGCCCCGTAATTATCAATAAGCACCTATTCCCTGCTTGATAATTTTTGACAATAAAATCTATCAATTTACAGTAAGCATTATCTATATTACAGCCATGCAAATCAAGTTTATCGCTTATAAAATATTTACCCCTATCAATCTATGATTTTGTATTGTAGTCAAGACAAAATGATGAGTTACCATTATTGGTATTAAGAAAATTTCCTTGTAAGCCGGAGGTACCTTCATCAACCACAGATTTTATATTTACTTTATGATCAACTTTCAAACTAACTTTTCCACATTCTATTGGCTTAACATTTTTTTGCCAGTCTAACTCATCATCTGACATAAACGTATTAATTAAATTGCATAATTTTACAACAAAATATAAACACAGTAAAATGTTGCTTATTCTATAAAAACCCAATTTTCAATAATATGATGAAATCATCAAAAGCTAATGACAACTGTTGGCTATACGGAAAGCACACTTGCCTGTTAGCATTAAGAAACAAAAATAGGCGGTGTATAGAGTTGTTAGTAACAGGAAATTCTACAGAGAATGTGAGAAAGAAATTAGACAATGTGCAGATAGTAAGGACATTAAACGTTTCGTACCCTGTCACAGATCCCCAAATTGGACTCCCAAATACCGTATTTGCTAGCGTAATTTGCGCACTTTTTTTTCTAATTTGGCCCCTGAAAAATCGGGTTCCGTAAAATATGCGGATTTTTTTGTGAAATTTTGATCTGGGGTTTATTCTGGTATAATTGAGAATGCGGTACGTTTTGTTAATGTTTTATTGTGATTTTGTAACAATCTTGATTTATCAATAATTAAATTTATTATAATCATAATATTGCCTGTGGTTCTGTATGGGTGTGAAACTTGGTCACTGACACTGGGGGACGAACGTAGGTTGAGGGTGTTTGAGAATAGGGTGCTGAGGAGAGTATTTGGGCCTAAGAAGGATGAGGTAACAGGGGAATGGAGAAAAATATATAATGAGGAGCTTTGTGATCTGGACACCTTACCCAATATTGTGCGGGTGGTAAAATCGAGAAGAATGAGATGGGCGGGGCATGTGGCGCGTATGGAGTAGTGGAGAGGAGTGTACAGGGTTCTGGTTGGGAAGCCTGAGGGAAGGAGACCATTGGGGAGACCCAGACGTGGATGGGAGGATAATATTAACCTTTAGCCGCCGGAAGTTTCTTTTAAATTTTAGCACACCCTGTATTTAAAATGTGAATAATACAGGAACCAAAAAAGGTAGCATTATGAAGTAAACGGCATT
>JAITUS010000030.1 GCA_031286185.1 Rickettsiales bacterium | reverse complement strand
CGTCAGCAAATTATTATAGCGCCAATTTTAAGTATTATAGAGTCAAAACTCGCTACTCGGGATTTCTTTGCCTTTTTTTCGCTTGGTAAATTTCTTAATATTTATAGCTAGTTGCAATTTATGAATGAACATTTGTTTTTACAACAAACGTTATCATTCCAGCGCTTGACGCTGGAATCCAGGAATTTTATCAAGTAGGTGAGCATAAAAGTTATGTTAAAATGCACCGTTTTTATGGAAAACTGGATCCCAGTGTCACGCACTGGGATGACAAGAAAAAAAGAGGTACTGGAGTGACAGGAGACTAATATGGAAAACATAAACTTTCTAAAATTCATTGAGTTATGCTTTAAAACGGTGATGCCGGGGTGTGAGTATAACGACTATCAATGTATGAAAGCCATAGCAGACAGGCTAGAAGCGGCAAGTGCCGGTGAAGCGAAGCGCATAATATTCAACATGCCTCCGCGCTCAATGAAGTCCATGTGCGTCAGTGTTGCGTGGCCCGCATGGATGCTGGGAAATCAGCCAACTGCAAGGATAATAGTTGCAAGCCATTCTCAGCGACTTAGCGAAAAGCACTCGCTTGACACAAGGTGCGTAATGCAATCGGATTGGTATCAAGAGTTATTTCCAGAGGTAAAATTATCCAAAGGACAAAACACTAAATACAAATTCCAAACAGTGCAGAGAGGATATAGAATCGCAACGTCCGTTGGAGGAACATTGACCGGTGAAGGTGGTGATTTCATTATCGTGGATGATCCACTAAGCTCCACTCAAGCTTTGAGCGAAACGCTTAGAAAGCGTGCTACAAACTGGGTTGACCAGACTTTAGTAAGCAGGCTCAACAATAGAAAAAAAGGAGTAATTGTTCTTGTGATGCACAGGCTCCACTTGGAAGACTTAACCGGGCACCTTCTCTCCAAACCGAAAATCATATGGCACCATATTTGCTTACCGATGATTTCTGAAAATAAGGAAGTTATTTATTCAATCAAAACTCCTGTTCCTGTCGTCCAAGTAACTGCAAATGGGTACACTAGGTGGGTGAATAATAAACCAGCGTCATGTGCTAGACCTGCAAAGATGTTATATTCAAGAGAAGAAGATAAGTTGCTATATCCCCTAGATGGGGAAGGGAAGAAGTTGAGATGATAAAGGCTGAACTTGGAAGCTATGCTTTTGCTGCGCAATATCAGCAGAACCCCTTGCCGCTTTCAAGCGGTATAATCAAACTAGAGTGGCTGAAGCGCTATAGAAATTTTCCTGACGATCTCTCGCATGTAACACAAAGTTGGGACACTGCGGTTTCAACGAGCAACGCTAGCAACTTTAGCGTCTGCACTACCTGGGCAAAGGTAGGTAATAAATTCTATTTACTCGACGTGTATCGTGCAAAGCTTGAGTATCCAAAACTTAAAGAGCAAGTTCTGTCACTGGCTGCAAGATGGACACCGCACGCAATTTTGATCGAAGCCAAAACAAGTGGTCAACAATTGGTGCAAGAGCTAAAAGCAAGCAGTGATTTACCTGTTATTGAAATAGTACCACATGATGACAAACTCGCCCGATTCCACTAGATTGTCCCGACTATAGAGTCTGGAAAAGTTTTTCTGCCGCACCAAGCAGTATGGCTCAATGACTTTGAGTATGAGATTTTAATGTTTCCAGAAGCACATCACAATGACCAAGTCGACAGCACCGTGCAATATCTGCAATGGATGAGAGAAAGTACCTCTCGGGTTGCAGCCATACGAACATTGTGATTTGGTATCTGTTCAGGGGACCGGCTGAGGAACAAGCAAAAGGCTTTAAATGATCTATTTTTCGCCTAAAAGCGTGTAAAGTGTTAACAAATCAACCACATTACATCTTATTTAGCCCACTTTATTCTAACAATTTTGCTTATTTAAACGTTTTCTGCCGCTCCACTGAACAGATACGTGGTTTGAGCCTGCCAGAAAGATGTCATCCCGGTGTCGGCTACTTGGATGACATCGTTTACTGTGTAACCAAATTACAATACTTCAAGTGTGCTCATCTGCGTTTCTCCTAAAAATTCTTTACCATAATGCAAAAGATCTACAAGGTTAAGCCTTTTTGCCAATTATCACAACACTTTCACTTGGAAAAAAATAATCAGGTATAGCCATATTTTTTGGTGCAGGCCCCCCAATTACTCGGCCTGATATATCATAGTATGAGCCATGGCAAGGGCAGAACCAACCGTTGCCATCTTTTGTAGCATGATCAACCGGCACACACCCGAGATGGGTGCATATTCCAACCATAATTAACCACTCATCTTTTCCTTTGCATACTCTTTGCTCATCCGGCTGGGGGTCTCGCAAAATTTTTACATCAACTGCTCTTGCCGCCTCAATCTCTTGTTTCGTACGTCTGCGAATAAATACCGGTTTACCTTGCCATTTTACTTTTTTCCCTTGCCCTTCTTGAATATCAGATAGATTAACCTCAACCGTAGACATCGCTAAAACTTCAGCGGAAGGGTTCATAGACTTAACTAGTGGCCAAAGTCCACTTGCAGCTCCCATACCTGCCATAGCACATGTAGTTAATGTTATAAAATCTCTCCTACTCTTATTTTTAGTGAGGTCTTTAACAAGAGGTGCTTCTTTAGCCTTCTTGTCCGCCAACGATTTTTTACTTTTATTTAATTTTTTGTCCATCAATCTCTACTCAGCTACAAATATATATTTTAGCTTAAATACTATAGATTAATCAATAAAAACTTGCACTTTTAGCTATCGCTGCTACAGCTCAGAGGAGACAGAGTTTCCGACTTCTTCAGAAGTGCTATCTTCAGTGGAACCAGGATCTTCAATTTTTGCTGCTGACACTACCTTTTCTTTACTCTCTGTTTTAAATAGGGTGACTCCCTGAGTGCTACGTCCTGTGATTCTAATATCATCCACTGAAATGCGAATTAACTTTCCTTTACCTGTAATGAGCATTATATTGTCACCCTGCTCGACTGGAAAACTAGCAACGACACTGCCGTTTCTGCTGGTAGTAAGAATATTGGTGATACCAACACCACCCCTATTGGTTACTCTGTACTCATACGCAGAAGTTCTTTTACCAAAGCCATTTTCGGTAATGGTTAGTATAAACTCCTCATTCACCGCAAGTTTTAAGAATAATTCACTGTCTATTCCCAAATCGTTCAAAGTTTTTTCTAACTTAGAATCAATGGCGTTATTAGTAGCAGCTTCCAGTCTTTTTGCAAGTGGAACTTTTAGGTAAAGTTCTTTTGTTTCTGTTGTTACACCTATACCGTTTAGTATGGTCATGGATATCACGCTGTCATTCTTTACAAGTTTGATGCCTTTTACGCCATCTGAATTGCGGCTTTTGAATTGGCGAACATCACTTACAACAAATCTGATGCTTTTTCCGAGCGTCGTTGAAAGTAAAACGTGATCAATTTCGTTGCATACTTTAACCGATACTAATTTGTCTCCTTCATCGAGCTTGATTGCTATCTTTCCATTGCTCGGAATATAATGAAAGTCTGCTAAAGAGTTACGCCTTATGTTTCCATGAGCAGTAGCAAAGACTATATTCTGATTTTCATCATTTTCACTTGGGAGCGGCATGATGTTAGTTATAGTTTCATCTTCAGTGAGAGGAAATACATTAACAAGCGCCCTTCCACGTGCTGTTGGCTCTGCAAGAGGTAATTTATAAACCTTTAACCTATAAACTCTGCCAATATTGGAAAAGAATAAAAGGCTAGTGTGGGTATTTCCAACAAACAATTTCGTGGTTACATCTTCTTCCTTTAATCCTTGTCCCAGCTTTCCTTTTCCACCACGACGCTGAGTTCTATAGTGAGAAAGCTTCACGCGCTTAATGTAACCATTCATAGTTACGGTCACCACCATATCCTCTTGTGGAATGAGATCCTCAGCTTCAATGTCTACATCTGACTCTTCTATTGAAGTTTTTCGCGGTACAGCAAATCTGTTTTTTATCTCTTGTAAATTATTCTTTATTTCTTTCATCAATTTTTCCTCTGAGCCAAGAAAAACGATATATTCTTTTATCAGGTTGATCATTGAATTTAGCTCAGCTTCTAATTTGCCTTTTTCAAGACCTGTTAAGCGTTGCAATTTCATGTCAAGAATAGCCTTCGTCTGCAGCTCGGTTAATCTATATACACCATCCTTTAAAAAGCTCTCACTGTCTGAAATCAAGCTAATAGTCGTATTTATTTCAGCTGAAGTCTTCCACTCCTTATTTAAAAGCTCTTTGCTTGCTTCCTCAGGATCTTTTGCACCACGAATGATTTTTATCACTTCGTCTATGCTCAAAACTGCAATATAGAGCCCTATGTATATATGAGCTTTTTCCCTCGTTTTTCTTAGACGAAATTCCGTTCTCCTGATTAGTACTTCTTTTCTAAAGTCAACAAAAGCAGCTATGATTTCTTTCAATGACATCAAAGCAGGTCTGTTGTTGCTCAGAACCAAAGTGTTAACACTAAAGCTACTTCTTAAGGGAGTAAGTCCCAGTATTTGATTCAGTACAAAATCTGCTGCAGTATTTTTCCTAAGATCAACCACTACCCTAATGCCGGACTTATCGGACTCGTCCCGGATTCCAGTTATGCCATCAATTTTCTTTTCTTTTACAAGCTCACCTATTTTCTCAATTAATTTTACTTTATTTACCTGGTAAGGTATTTCATCAATAACTATTGCTTGCCTATCTTGCGGCAGATCTTCTATATGAGTTTTACCTTGTACAACAATTGAGCCTCGGCCTGTGGCAAACGCTGATCTTATTCCAGACCTACCAAGAATCGTTCCACCAGTTGGAAAATCCGGCCCCGGCACCACTTCAAGCAATTCATCTAAAGTTACTTCAGGATTATCTATATATAACATGCAGGCATCAATTACCTCACCAAGGTTATGAGAAGGAATGTTGGTTGCCATACCGACTGCAACACCACTTGCACCGTTTACCAACAGATTCGGAAACTCTGCAGGTAGTACAACAGGCTCTGTTTCATTTCCATCGTAGTTTGGCCTAAAGTCAACTGTATCTTCATCGATATCATTCAATAAAAAATGCGACACTTTGTGGAGCCTGGCTTCTGTATATCGCATCGAAGCTGGTGGATCTCCATCTATCGAACCAAAGTTACCTTGTCCATCAATGAGTGGTAAAAGAAGAGAGAAATTTTGAGCCATTCTGACCAAGGAGTCATAAATGGCCATATCACCGTGTGGGTGATATTTCCCCATTACGTCCCCAACTATACGAGCAGCCTTTTTATATGGTTTACCGGCATCGAATCCTGCCCTTGCCATCGCATACAATATGCGCCTGTGTACAGGTTTAAATCCATCCCGCACGTCAGGTATAGCTCGGCTTATGATCACGCTCATTGCGTAAGAGAGATAAGAATCTTCCAGCTCTTTCACTATTGAAACTGATACTATATTGTCTTGCATTTTCTATACTTTAATCGAAGTAATTGTAATATTAACATTTAGTTAAGCAAATGGTCAATGAGAAATTAGACAGCATGTGGTTCTACTTTTTGTTTACAATAATAATATTGAGCTATAGAATTACACTAAAGGGGCAATTAGCTCAGCTGGTAGAGCATCTCGTTTACACCGAGGAGGTCGGCGGTTCAAGTCTGTCATTGCCCACCATATTAATTCTGATATATCACAAAAATTCACTACAATAGCCTATTTTACTAGCTATACACACTGTTTTTTATATCTAATTATTTATTCAAAATCTTCTACTTTCTTTCTATAACCCTCTACCATTTTTCTAAAAAAGGTAGGTGCCGGCTTTGAAAAAAACAACAAGCTTTGATGCTGGTATAAAAATATATTTTGCATACAAATTTAAGCTTTACTCACGCTGTATGTTGTATACAATATATTATCTGTCTAGGTTAGGAGGTGGTATGGTTACTATTGCAGAGTCAACAAAACGGGTTGAAGAATCTGTTAGCAAGCAAGATGAAAACCAAAGGCTAAAAGAGAATACTCAAGATTTTAGGGAAGGGCAAATTGACTATCAAGAGTTAGAGCAAACTGACGAGTGTGTTATACCTGGGCTATTGAATTTACAGCGGCCGGATACAGGATTAAAGAACTCCGATGACTGTCCAATTTCTGAAAATGACATAGCAGATTTAGGTGATTACATATCGTTTGTTCAAGGAATAAGTAACCGTCCGGAACTCCACGACTTTGATCAGAACCATGAAACTGAGAAGATTGCTGACACATGTGTAGGGCATATGCTGCCAGATCAGAGCAAAATTGATGATAGCTCAACTAATGACAGTGATTCAGATTTGGAAAGCGATTATTATTATCCTATTAGTCCAAGTAGCTATTACCCTATTAGTTCAAAAGACTCAGCTTTAATTAACCTAGGTCCTACATTAACTAAAAATGAGAAAGGTCTCGTTGATGAATTTTGTAAAGAGTTAGCAGATGTGACAGAAAAAAATGATCAAGATTACAAGGAAGGTAAGCGTAAAGATCTTACAAATACTTCTTTAAGCCGTGTGAAGTATGTAATAGATAAATATTTGCAAAAAGGAATAAGACTAAATTTAAAATGTAGTGACGGTAAACATACTGTGACAAGTTTGGTATTCAAAGAGATAATAAATATCCTTGATAGAATACCACAGCATGAAGAATTACCATCTTATGAGGATATATCGAATGAATTAACAGACGATAAAAACATAAAGATTACACGCAATATCATAAGTGGTTTACTATTAAGAGGTGGAAGAGTAAAACGCAGTTCCTTTTATGATGATAAACTATTATATGCAACTTATGGGCTTAGTTATGGGATTTTTGCAGAATGTGAGGAAATTGATAACAGACTAAAAAATATAGCATACGAAAGTATTGTAAACAAAAGTGAACAAGCTCAAAAGGATGGGTTAAAAGTGGATAGGGATAATGGATATTTTTATGCGAAGTATCCACAAGATAGTGTTATTGAAGTTGCAAAAATTCTAAATAACGAAGAAGTCAAAAATTTAAATTTAAGTGTTAGCATACTCGAAATTGGAGAAAGTGTAGTTAGAATTGAAAACGAGGAAGGAACAAGAGATTACACAGATCTTACAGATGGTAGCGATATAGTATTAACTTTCTACACCAGTTCGGGAGAACTAGAAGTGAGATTATACCCTGACACGCAAGACACAAATCTCATAAGGGTAGAAATAAACAGTCAAGATCTGCTAGAGCAATTAAAAAACTGTAATGAAAAAATAGGAAAGAATTGCTTACTAGGAGGGTTGCCAGTTAGTGAGGCTATAGAGCAAGGATCTTTTGTCAGATCTGGAAAATCGGTGTGCTCTGAAGTAATAGGTCAATCTGATAGAAAGCAAATGGACTCTTGGGTAATGCGTGAAGAATTAAGAAGAATCTCAGGTACAGAAAGGGAAAATGTTACTATGCCTTGAAATTTGCCCTAGAGAATAGACAGTATGTCTAATGTTCTCTATTGTCTTATTAGTAAGGCAGTAACTTAGCTTTTGTAGTTAATTAACTTTTGTGTTATAGAATAGTGTTTTTAATTTTTGTAGGGTAGTGTGTGGAACAGGGCGTGTAAAAAAGGAGTTATCTCAATATTAAGTTTTTTACTTGCTATCCTGGTTTTAGTGGTTGTAGTCCAAGTTTTTACCAGGAGCCGAAGTTGTGTCAAAGCTAGTGATCAGGATATCGAAGCGTTATTTAATCGTTGGAATGATTCGTTAAAAACTGGCGATGCTTATCAGATTAACGCAAACTACACTGATGATGCAGTATTGCTGCCAACTTTATCCTCTAGCCCTAGAACAACTAGTGCTCAGCGCGTTGATTACTTTAAAGATTTTTTAGCTAAATATCCAACTGCAGAAGTTGAGTCGCGCACTATAAACATTGGATGTAATAAAGCTGTCGACACAGGTTTATACACCTTTAAATTGAAAGACGGAAAGGAGTTACGTGCTCGTTACACGTTCACTTACAGGTGGGACAAGAATAGATGGCTAATATCATCGCATCACTCTTCATTGCCACCTGAGAACCACTCATAACTTTGGAGCTTTGAGCATGGCCACCTATAGAACTTTCGTCATCGGGAAGGCAAATAAAATATATCACAAATTCCCTCAAACCTGCCAACTGCTGGCAAAAGGAGCGCTTACAGAGTTCTTCCCTTCTCCATCTAATGCCTAGCTTAAAACATTAGATGCTTTTGACAAGATACAAGACGACAGTAGAGAAAAGCTACCCAATAGAAACAAAAAAACTACTTGACAAATTCTTTCAACCCCCTTATCATAATACTGAAGCTATTATTTAACTTCCCAATCTGTGCAGGTTAAAATGACAAGAAAACTTGTATTTGGCGTACTATGTGCACTGCATATCTTTTTAAAACTTTGGGTTTTTACCCATACAAGCTGAAACGCGCTTATAAGTCGTTTAAGACATCACCCAACGTCAGATTTTAAAATAGAGAGTGGAATAACTAGCTACCTCAGGGTTTTATTGTCTTTTTTTTTCTGCTTGGTAAATTTCTTAAATATTATAGCTTAGGCTAGTTGCTTTTAAAAGCAGCTAAATTGCAGCGTTTAAGACATAAAAAACGCCAATACTGAAAATAAACAGCAACTAGGGCTCTTTTTGCTTTTTTTTTTTTTTTTTATTTCTTAATGTTTGAGTTAAAGGTTTGTTGTAATTTAAAAGCAGCTGTTATTAATAACCTGTCTTAGTTATATCAAACCTCAATAGTAATAGGACAAATCAAAAAGTTGCCTATAATTGAGGGTTCAGGCGAATTTATCTATTTGTCTTCCCAACAACAAAGGTTGGTATTAAATAGAATTAAATTTATTAATACAATTACTATTCTTAAATTTGATCAGATTGATTGCAAAAAACAAGATTTTCAATAAGTTGCTTATATAGTTAGCCTTTCATAGGTAGCGATGCAGCAAAGCCACTGAGTTTACTGTTTTCATATTTTTCTCTCCCTAAAAGTTAATTAAATAAAGTCTGTTTGGCCTTCACATAACTAATTTTTTTACCGTAATTACAGCAAATTATTTTTGATGAGCGTCTTTCCTGTGTTCTATTGAAGTAATAACTACTGTACGTTCTAGCACATCTACATAGTAAAGTATACGATAGGTACTTACCCGTAAACTACGTTGTCCGCTTAAATTATGCTTCAATGGTTTGCCAAGTTCTATAGGATTAACTGTCAGGCGCTCCATTATTACCTTTTTAATCATAGACTTTACCTTTGCTGGAAGTGCTGGAATGTCTTTTTTAATGACAGATTCTGAATATTCTATATTATGCAGCCTAGTCCCAGAAGGCATCTTGATGTCTAACCCTCTTTTCTTTATACCGTTCGTCAGCAACTTTAGATAATTCTATATCTTCAATTTCCTCTTCCATTAACTCAGTTAATAGTTTTAAAACAGATTTGTTTTGAGAACCTGTTTAAAATCTCGAAGAGATGAGGTAAAATAAGCATAGATTAATAATGAGGTGTCTATGCGGAAAAGTTATCCAAGCAGTATAAGTCGAGAGCAATTTGAAAAAATCAGG
>JAITUS010000038.1 GCA_031286185.1 Rickettsiales bacterium | reverse complement strand
ATCGTGAAAAAGAACTGCTAATCAAGTGCTATTTGCTCAATAAATTTACTGACATTGGCATGGCTAAGTTTGAAATGGTTACATGAATTTGTCATAAATCACCACAGCATAAGTTGCCGCGCAGTGAAGTTTAATGGGACTGGCGGAATCTGTCAAGTAAATTTTTTTGTTTCATGACACACGCTGCCATGCAATAAGTTTATTGACTTCATAGCAATAGTTACTCTAAATTAGTAACTGTTGTTGCAGTCAAATATTAATGACTTTTTTCTTTTATTTTTTTGCAATTCTTAGCATTTTATCCGCTGTTTGTGTGATCAGCGCAAGGAATCCTGTGCATGCAGTATTATTTTTAATTTTCACTTTCGTCAACTCTGCAGCTCTTTTTATCCTTCTTGGAGCTGAGTTTATTGCTATGATGGTGCTGACAGTATATATCGGGGCAGTTGCAGTGTTATTCCTTTTTGTAGTTATGATGCTCGATATTGACCACATAAGATTGCGTCAGGGTTTTGCAAAACATCTGACTGTTGGTGCTACATTATGTGTCATGTTTTTTCTCATTATCAGTTTTGTAATCCGCAGCTCAGCGCTGAATATAAGTAATGTTATAAACTATAATGCCAATAATGTGAAAGCCATCGGTAATTTGCTCTATACTGACTATATGTACGTTTTTCACCTTTCTGGCATTTTGCTACTTGTTGCAATTGTGGGCGCAATTGCTCTTACTTTGCAGGATAAGAAAAAAGGAATCAAAAGACAGAATGTATTAAAGCAATTGACACAATCCTCATCTGTAAAGTTGGTTAAGGCTAAATTTGGAAAAGGAGTAGAATGGAAATAGGATTAAATCACTTCTTGGTAGTCGCCGCTATTTTATTCACTATTGGAGTGTGTGGTATTTTCATCAACCGTAAAAGCATAATCAACATATTATTGTCAGTAGAGGTATTATTGCTAGCAATTAATATCAATTTAGTCGCTTTTTCTGCTTTTACAAATGATATAGTTGGGCAAATTTTTGTCATGTTTGTGTTGACTGTTGCCGCAGCGGAGTTAGGAGTAGGACTCGCAATATTGGTTGTATATTATAGAAGCCGTGGCAATATAGATGTTGAACGAGCGAACTTAATGAAAGAATGAAGGTATGACTGATATACTAAAATTAATAGTGTTTTTGCCACTTTTTAGTTCATTATTTGCAGCGCTTTTTAGAAGAGATATTTTCAGTCAGCTAATAACAACTGCAGGAATTGGAATATCTGCTGTTTTATCTTGGTATGTTTTTTTCACCTTTTCTCAAAATTATCACTTGAGTTTATTTCCTTTGTTTTCGTTGAGCGTCCTAAAAGTAAATTGGGCGATTAATGTGGACGCTCTCTCATCCTTGACGTTGATTGTAATTACCACCGTTTCGCTGGTAGTTCACCTCTATTCTATCGGTTATATGAAACATGATAAGGGAAAGTCTAGGTTCTTTTCTTGTTTATCGCTGTTTACGTTTTGCATGATTGTACTGATCGTGAGTGACAATTTTGTGCAGCTTTTCTTTGGCTGGGAAGGAGTAGGCTTGTGCTCTTATTTACTCATAGGATTTTGGTTTCAAAAATACTCTGCAAATAATGCAGCATTCAAAGCATTTGTTGTAAATAGAATAGGAGACTTTGCGCTATTAATTGGAATTTTTCTTATTTATCACACATTTCATTCTTTGAAATTTGCTGAAATTTTTGACACAGCTGATCTTCTTGGTGCACAGAACATTAGGGCGTTCTGTTGTGAATTCAGAGTGGTTCATATAATATGCATATTACTTTTTATTGGCTGTATGGGAAAGTCTGCTCAGCTTGGCCTGCATGTTTGGTTGCCAGATGCAATGAAAGGGCCAACTCCTGTCTCTGCACTCATTCATGCAGCAACTATGGTAACGGCAGGTATATTTTTGGTAGCAAAATGTTCTCCGTTGTTTGAGCTGTCAAATGTAGCACAAGAATTGATAGTGATTGTTGGTGCGCTTACTGCCTTTTTTGCAGCTACCGTTGCGATTACTCAGAACGATATAAAGAAAATAATTGCTTATTCAACTTGCAGCCAACTTGGTTATATGTTTATGGCATGCGGCCTTTCTGCTTACAACGTCGCTATTTTTCATTTGATGACACACGCCTTTTTCAAGGCTTTATTATTCCTTAGCGCAGGTAATATGATTCATGCAATGCATCATGAGCAAAACATTCAGAAAATGGGAATTTGCTGGAAAAAAATTCCTTGCACTTACGCTCTCATGTGGATTGGATCTCTTGCACTTTCTGGGATATTTCCATTTGCAGGTTTTTATTCAAAGGACCTGATAATTGAGCATGCTTATAGTGCTGATAGTTTTGCTTTTGTAATGAGCTTGGTTGTTGCGTTCTTTACGGCGTTTTATTCTTGGAGGTTATTGCTTCTTGCATTTCATAGCCAAAAACAAAGTAAAATTAATATACATGAAGCACCGAAAATTATGCTTATACCGCTACTAATACTTGCTCTTGGATCGGTATTTTCTGGAATATGGGGAGTAAATGTTTTGAATATAACTAGTAATGTGTTTTGGAAATCAAGTTTAGTAGTTGTTAATGAGCATGAAGTTCATAATTTCTTTATAAAGTTACTACCAACTTTAGTGAGTCTAAGCGGAATAGCGCTTGCGTACTTGATTTACCGCTATCAAAAATTTCAGCAGATTAAAAGTAAATTTTTACTTAAATTTTTGCAGAATAAATGGTACTTTGATGAGGTATATGATTTTGTCATAGTTGCACCGATGAAGTTTATATCTAGGTTTCTATGGAAATTTGATGTTAAAGCTGTTGATTCATTTGGATCAAATGGTGTGGTAAGTTTGGTTAATGAGTGTTCAAAAAGTTCTATAAAGTTACAGACAGGTTACATATTTGATTATGCGTTTATTATGTTTGTTACTTTAATAGTCGGTGCTTTGTATATTATTGGAATTAAATAGAAAGTGTTGTTACTTAGTATATTCTTGCTTCCACTAATAGGAGCGCTTATTTTATCTCTAATCAAGATCAATCATAAATCCATATACCTAAGATTCCTCTCTCTATTTTTTGCTGTACTGCCGTTTTTACTTAGCATTGTAGCTTGTATAGGATTTGATTATAATAATGCGGACTTCCAGCTCGTTAGCTACCCAATTAGAAACGCAGGAATAGGGGTGGATGGTATATCGCTACCTTTCCTTCTACTCACAACTTTCTTATTTGTTATTTGTATACTTTATAATTGCAAAATGAGTTATACGACTCTCAAGCCGTATATGGCATTACTTTTGCTGCTTGAAAGTTTTGTGGTCGGGTTCTTTATTTCACTAAATGCCGTAAGCTTTTATGTATTCTTCGAAGCTGTTCTAGTACCAATGTTCTTTATTATCGGCATTTGGGGAGGAAAACAAAGGGTGTATGCGGCATTTAAGTTGTTTCTCTATACACTTGCCGGTTCGTTGTTGTTTTTGCTTGGGTTAGTGTATATGTATAATGTCTTTGGAATATTTGATATACAAAAATTAGCCACGTTAATGCCAAGTCTTGATCTTGAGGTGCAATCATTGTTGTGGATTGCATTTTTTGTCTCTTTTGCAATAAAAGTACCGATGTTTCCGTTCCACACTTGGCTTCCTGATGCGCATGTGCAATCGCCAACTTCTGGATCGGTAATTTTAGCTGGCCTGCTTATTAAAATGGGAGGATACGGATTTTTAAGGTTCTCTATTCCAATGCTTCCTCAGGCAAGCTTCTATTTTTCAAATTTCATTGTTGTGTTAAGCGCAATTGCAGTAATATATGCTTCACTAGTTGCATTTGCTCAGGACGATATAAAGAAGCTAATAGCTTATTCTTCAATAGCACACATGGGAATCGTAACTGCTGGCCTCTTTTCATTTTATGAGGAGGGGGTACTTGGCGCTGTGTTTCAAATGATTAGTCATGGCCTTATTTCTGCTGCTCTATTTTTGTGTGTTGGGATGCTATATACTCGAACTGGAACTTTGGAGATTGCAAAGTATTTTGGCATAGTAAACACGATGCCAAAATTTGGTTTTATGTTTATTTTATTTTCAATGGCCTCGATTGGGTTGCCCGGAACGTCTGGGTTTATAGGTGAGTTTTTGGCTATGATTGGAATGTTTAAGAGCATAGGATTTTTTACAGGGTTTATCGCACTTGGTACTATTTTGAGTGCAGTTTATATGCTGAGTTTATGTAAGCAAACAATATGGGGAGTCAGCTATTCTAAATTATTGAATAATCGTCTAGATGGCACAGAATTTTCTGTCTTAATTCTGCTTGCAGTGCTTGTTATTTTGCTTGGATTTTACCCAACTCTTGCACTAAATTATTTGAAGCCATGTATGGCAAATTTATTAGTCAAGTATAACGCCCTATGAGCTATATACAGATATTGCCAGAAACGTTCTCTATTGTTTCCTCATTAGTATTGTTGCTGCTTGGGATTGTGTTTAACCGCCGTACTATTAACTTGCTAGCATTAGGCTGCACAGTGATCACCTTGATTGTTTTAGTTCTCTTAGCAGAAAATAATGAAGCTTTTTTCTTCAATTCATTGTTAAAACTCAACTTATACATCAAATCGGCCCAAGGATTGATCCTTACCGTAGGAGTTTTAGTACTCTTGCTGCTGAATTTATCAAAATATGACTATAAATATGAATTTTCAATACTGATTCTTTTTGCGCTGTTTGGCATGATGACTCTGGTTTCAGCAAATAATTTAATTTCTTTTTATTTAGCTTTTGAATTGATGAGTATACCTTTATATGTTCTTGCGAGCTTTAATAAAGATTCAGTTTATTCATGCGAAGCAGGAGTGAAATATTTTACGCTCAGTGCGTTATCTTCCTGCATCATGTTGTACGGAATGTCGCTACTTTATGGATATACAGGACAAATCGATTTTTCTCAGTTAAGTTCATTTGTACAAAACCATCAGGTAACCCATGGAATAGTTTTTGGGTTGGTCTTTATCCTTATTGGGTTGTGTTTCAAGCTTGCTATTGTTCCTTTTCATATGTGGGCTCCAGATGTCTATCAAGGCGCACCTACCATAGTGACTGCGTTTTTTTCTACTGCTCCAAAAGCTGCACTTGTAACATTTTTAATTAGACTGATGAATGAGGAATTAGTAAATGTCAAAAATTATGTTCAACCTGTTCTTTTATATGTTTCAGCACTATCTGTGCTTATCTCAGTTTTTGGGGCTTTACGACAAAAAAACCTAAAAAGGCTATTTGCTTACAGTTCAATAGGTCATGTTGGCTTCACATTTGCTTCGCTTTCTATTTTTACGCGGATGGGAACAAATAGCTCCTTGACGTATTTGATGATGTATATCGTTACAAGCATAGGATTGTTCTCATATTTCATACAAATTGACGATGACGATTGCAATATTGCAAATTTATCTGGTATAGGGAAAAAACACCCGGTTTTAGCATTTCATCTTTCTATACTATTGCTTTCTATGGCAGGAATACCGCCACTTGCAGGGTTTTTTGCTAAGCTGTTTATATTTAAAGGTCTAATAAACTCAGGCTTTATCAGTCTATCTTTGATCCTTGTAGTAGCAAGTGTTATATCATGTTACTACTACCTAAATATTATAAAAGCTATGTATTTTGATAAGGCTAGTGGTAATAAAATTACTTACCCTAAGGGGCTATTCATCATCACTTCGGTGGCTTCCTTAATCAATATCATTCTTTTTATATATGTAGAGGATTTATACTCGCTAATTCATTTAGTAACTAAAGGATTATAAAGTGATTCCTGAAATATTCGAGGGCTTCCATATTCATCATTATAAAGAAGTCTCTAGCACTAATAGGGAAGCATTGGACTTAATTGATAAAGAGATATCAAATGAAACCGTTATTATTGCCGATAAGCAAACAGATGGTAGAGGGCGCACCGGGAAAAGCTGGGTTTCTCCAAAAGGCAATTTTTGTGCAAGTTTAATTACAGATCTCTTACATAATCGTTCTGGTATCATTCCAACGCTGGATTCCAGAGTCACGCGCTGGAATAATAGAGAAAATCTAAGTGAGTTAACAGAATTGACTTTTGTTACTGCTGTTGCTGTTGGCAATACATTATCATTATTTATAGGTGATAGTAACATTCAATATAAATGGCCAAATGACATTTTAGTAGATGGTAAGAAAATAAGTGGAATATTGCTTAAAAAAAAATCTAATTCAAATTGGTTAGTTATAGGAATTGGAATTAATATTGATCATGCACCACTTTCAGAAGCAACATGCGTTAGCAGCTACGGCGAGTCTGTGTCTAACACAGATCTATTAAAAGAATTAATAACAAACTTTAATAAACTAAGAAAACAGTGGATATTTGACGGGTTTCATGCTATAAGAGAAATGTGGCTGAAAAGAGCGTTTAAAATGAATGAACAAATCAGCGTAAAGTTAGCTGGCAAATTGCACGAGGGGATTTTTATTGATATAGATAAAAGTGGTAGATTGGTATTGCAGCAAAAAGATGGAAGCTTAATTTATTCTGATGCAGGTGAGTTATTTGTTGATAGTGCATTATGAATACATATGTAATTTTTGCCTACCTTGTTGGCTTTGCATTGATTGCTGGAGAACTGATTTTTACTATTTCTTGCTATATCAAAAGCAAAAAAATCTTAGAAAGCCTTAAAAATAATAATGAAGAAAAAACATAAGCGGTTATTTATAGCTTCAGGAGTTTTCTTCTTTTTAAATTGTATAGTTTTTCTCATCCTAACAACACTCAAAGAAAACATCTCATTTTTTTATACAGTAAGTGAAGCGGTAGTTTTACCAAACAATCAAAAGCCAATCCGTATCGGTGGAATGATCGTTGAGGATAGTGTGATACGCAACGAAAGTGAAGTGGTTTTTCAAATGACAGATTTTAACAAGAGCGTTGTGGTAAAATATCAGGGAATACTCCCACCAATGTTTTCAGAAAAAAGTGGTGTTATTGTACAAGGTAAAATGCTCGGCAGTGGCGCCTTTTTGGCAGACACAGTGTTTGCAAAACATGATGAGAATTATATGCCAAAAGTTTTAAAATAAGCCCCTCTAGCGATGTATTTGCTCAGTTAAAGAACTTCTAATTATATTTGTTTTACATAAATCAAGAAGAGATGGTGGTGTTTTTTTTGTGTTATGGTTTACAGAGGTATCTTTAAATATATCACAAATTGTTTGTATCATGTCTTTTTTGAGACTTATCCCCTTCCCAATTGTATTTACAATATGAATACCGTCCTCTATCAATTTTGCTAATAAGGAAAGATCTTTCAAGTTTGTTATTCCTTTATTTTTCAAAAACTCTTCTATCTCTTCCGTTTCTGGTATTTCTGACAAGTCTTTTATTGTTAGATCTTGAATCTTTGCTAAAGATCCTTGAGTAATTTGCTCATACTTCTGTGTTACAAAAAGCTCTGTAAACTTAATTTTCAATATGTCTTCCCACCGTTCCTCTATAGTGGTTTGCAGTTCAGTTTGAGGGTTGAAAGGAAAGACAATATCTGCTATCTTTGACCTAAATGTGCTACTTATATCTAGACACAGGTTCCCTTCGAAAATAAGTGAGTGGGAAAGGTAGTGAACTATTTTACCTCTTACTTTTGAAACAAAGCTACCATCAACTAAGTGCTCAATTTTAGTATCTTTTATAATGGGAAATACAAATTCATACCTGGACTTTATGGCTTCTCTGAGGAAGACCCGAAACAGATTAACATTTTCAGAAAAAACTCTTTCTGCTTGCTGATTATTATGTATTCCATTTAACAGAGCATAACCTCGTGCACATCCACGAAACTCACTATCTATGAAACGTGGATGAAATGTATAACAAAGCTTGTCCTCTAGATCCATATCATCATCAAACATACTATTTTCTTGCAATATCCACCACAAGTTAATGCGATTCAATATTTCTCTTACTTCATTACCGTCAAACCTCTCATCCGGAAGCACCCGTAGTACTTCATCCCGAGAATTGAATAATTTACTATTTAAAAGCGAATGAGTTGCGTCAGGGTCTTTTTCAAAAGCAACTATTAGCTTATCTAAAATATTTTTGTTTTTATCATCCAAGCAATCAAAGAACGCTAAAACCTCGTCAACATTTGCACAGCTTTTATATAGCTTAGTGCTGAAAATGTTCTTAAGAGTTTCAGTAGGAATGTTAGTTAGCTTACAAAATAACCTGCTATTTGCCAATAACGGGCGTAATTTTTCTATTGAGGCAGATATGTGACTATCATAAATCCCTTTACACCCTAAGAACCTGTTTAAAATCTTCGTAGTAGGCGAGAAATGAAGGAGAGAACAATCATCTGTAAGCTAGTGTTGAGTTTCCGCTCGCAATTTTCCCACAATCGTCTGCATTTTTCTAACCAAGCAAAAGATCTCTCAACAACCCATCTTTTT
>JAITUS010000035.1 GCA_031286185.1 Rickettsiales bacterium | reverse complement strand
GGAAATACTATATCTTGGTTAACAAATACTTTCAACGCGGTGCCTTGATCGACATAAACAGTTGGTTTTTTATCTGCAGATCTTTCGACTATATCTCGCATATCTTTAGAAAAATCATTGATTGATTTGCTAATTGCTTCTTCATAGACAGATTTGTTTTTTCCTAGAAATTGTTGTAGCAGTTGATTTACGTTTTCTAGGTTTATATTTACCTCACCTTCCTCAATTCCTAGTGCTTTTGCCATTTCCTCTTTCATTATCTTCAGCAAGTCTTGCTCATTTTTAGCATTCTTAATTCTGCCAATAGCTCCAAGACCCAATTTCCATTTGTCACTAGGTATCTTCCCTTCTGGTTTAATAACGTCTTTGAGTGAATAAAAATCTATTGTAGTTGCAGCAATGGATCTCACCGCATCCATAAGAGTTAGCGCATCAACAAGATTAGAAGCCTTTTGCCCTACAACAGCTGACCCAATCGAAACACCTGCGAGCAATATTGAAGAAAACAATGCACTTGCTATTTTATTATCAACTATGCCAGCTACTCCTGCCCTACCAAGCTCATCGGTACCAGGTGATGAAATAGCAATATCTATTCCATGAGGAAGAATAATCCTATTCCAGTTTATATTTATGCGAGCTCTTGCAACATTCGAGTCAAATGAATAGCCACCTATCAATCTTGAACCTCTGGGTATTAAAACCGTATCACCAGTCTCTGCATAAACATTACTACTAACCACAGCACGTAGCGTCCCTTGCAGATCAGAACTTATTGCAGTTTCAAGAACAGCATCAATAATTTTACCTTGAGTAATCATAAATCCAAGTTTTCCCACTTTGGTAGCTACACTCGGCTGTACTGAAGTGTTGGATAAAACAGCATCGGCAGCCTTGTCCTCTTTACCACCACCTGAAATTGCTAACATTTGCGCACCACGTCTGTCTCTAGGGTAACCACCCCCACCTATTGTAGGAAACGAGGTTGGTAAATTGCTGGTAATATTGCTATGAGGGAAGTTTTGCTTTGGCAAAACAGGTATATTTGACATAGGCGTTTCTTTTGGTTTTTCTTCTTCTTTTTTTACCATTTCTTCTTTTTTAGCCTGTTTTACTTCCGGTATAATTCGCGGTGTAGGAAGAGGAGGTAAAGACGGCAGATCAGTTATTATCCTTTCATGAACCATTGTATTATCTGGAACTCGTTCCAACTTTCCTTTCAATTCTTGAACATTTTGCTCCGTTTCTTCCTTTCTAACGGCTTCCATACCCTCTTCATCAGAAGAAGGATTAAAATAGAAATAATATATCCCACCAACTAGAAGCACTAAAATAACAACCATTAATGCCCTATGGCCTTGATTAGAGCCAACTGTTACTACCTTGCTCTCTATTTCTGACTCATTTTCCGAACTGTTACGCTTTTCTTTACTCATATTACATGTACCACAGCTAAAGTGACCTATTTATAATTTCAACTTCATTATTCTCATAACGCATGAACAACTTCTTATGCACCCCTTTTATTATAACATAACCATCAAATAACAGTCTTTTACAAGGTAATTTAGTTTTATCCTCTTCTGTAAAAATCTGAGGTATTTTGTTACTGTCCCTAAATTTAAAATATGTTAAATAGCCATCGTCAAATAACTCAATTGGTATTATATCAGTGTTAACACCTGCATCAATATATGTATAATCATACTTCGTGTCATTTTCCTGTATTACTCCTTCTGGCTTGTCTACAACATATTGCATTTGAGTAGGCGTTGATACTTCATCTAAATCAACATCAAATTCATCTTCCTCTTGAGGGTAATAAAAACGTACTACATAAGATATATCTTTTTCAGCAGAATAATCGTGACTTATTTTCTCAGTATCAGTATCTGGGTATTTATCGTAGTTTGGTCTTGAGATTAAATCAAAAATGTAATTTCTCTTTTTGGTGGTTGTAATAATCATGTTAGTGCGGCTACTAACTTCAAACGGCATGATAAGTAATTTATTGTCATAAGGGCTAATTTTCCAACTTGACGCATCACCAACAGCAATGTTTTTAACCTTTTCTCCTTCTGCAAATTCAATATAAGAATAGTAACCTTGACTAAAAATAACTGTGAATACTTCGTTAGGGCTATACACAAAAGTTTTTATTCTACTATCTACAGAAATAGGCTTATTGTAATTAACTGCTGCACTTAAACTGCTATTTATCAGTAAAGCTAAAACTAACAATATTCTACACATGTTCATCATCTACCCTATAAGAAGTAACCTGAAATCCTAATGGATTAACGTATCTTTGCTGATCATTCATTTCAAGTGATGCATACTTATACGACATGATGACTATCTTGTTTTTTCTTACAGAGCTTCCATCTTTTCGTGTAAATTCCACAGTAAACCTCACCTGAAAGGTATCATCATACAATCTCTGAATTGAGCGAATCTTAAACTCACTTTTAACAAAACCTGAATATAAATTAAAAAGATCATCCATGTTCTGCGAACTTATATAATTTCTAAATTCATTATATACATTGGGTGAAGAAAATAACCTCACCTTTATGTAATAGTTATAGTTGTAGTTATATTGATCAAAAACCTCTCTTGCCTTTATATATTCTGCAATAAAATGGTTGTTTAGTACTTTATCCGCAGAATATTGTTTTACTGTAACAGGATCAACCAATTGCACTATTCCAGATTTTTTTTCAATTTCTATAACAAATGGTTCAATAGTGCTACTTGTACTAATTTTAAATATAGCCAATATGCTTACAGAAATTGCTACTAATAATATTAATGTAAATAAAAGTAAAGTATTTCTCTGAGCAACAACTGTGCTATGACGACTCGAACTCCAATTTATATCCTTATCCAACGACTCATTATTTTTCTGTTTGAAAAGCTTTAGCATCTTAATTTTCTCAAAACCTTAACCAATATTAACGAACATAGTAAATCAACAAAGTAGTTACAACAAAAAAGCTAAAAAACCCTTAACTTGTGGCCTAGCTTGCCAAATTTTGTCTCCATATATGAACCATTATACCGATTACGCTCCATAATAAGTGGTAGACACCTTGTAACCTCTATACCACTGTTTTTTAACTCTGATAACTTTCTACCGTTATTTGTAAGTAATTGGACTTTCTTGACGCCTAATTTCTTGAGCATTTCAGCTGCAACGGTAAAATCCCTTTCATCATCTTCAAAACCCAATATTCTATTTGCATCCACAGTATCGAGGTTATATTTTCTTTGCATATCATACGCCCTTAACTTATTAGTTAAACCAATGCCCCTGCCATCCTGCATAAGGTATAATATAATGCCACCGCTAGAGTCAGCCATTATTTGGATTGCTTGATGTAATTGGCTCCTGCAATCGCACGATAAGCTGTCTAATAAATCGCCTGTATAGCATGAAGAATGAATCCTCACTAACGGGTCACCATCTTCATTTGGATTGCCAATAATAATTGCATAATGTTCCCTCCCGCCACTTTTGGTTCTATAAGATATGATATTTACTTCTTGAGTCTGCTTCAAAAATAGTGATGTTTTGCACACTTCATATAAACCCTGGTTTCGTTGAAAATCGTTTATGAATGATGTGTCCAGCGAAATGACGTCATTTTTCTCACACCAATCTCGCATCTCATTCTTATCTTTAAAAGTCATATCGATTACTAATGCGTATGGCAATAATTCTGAGAATTTAAGCAAAGTAGTAGCACATTTATCTATCGTCTTTGAACGCCGCAATTCTTTCGTGCTATCTTCTGTTGAACAGTTTACTAAATAAAGTAGCTCATTAAAGTTGTTTACCGGTAAGCGTTTGCTGCCATTTTCCTCATTTTGGAACGTATACTGTACCTTACTTGAAGTTAAAGTGACACATAGATTGTCTGATATGAGCTTATACTGATCAAATGAATCCCTCTCTAAAGTTTCAGCAGCAGCAAACAATAGATAATTACTTTCACCATATATTACAATTGGCAGACCACGCCTGATTTCACTGATGGCCCTCTCTACTTTATTTTTACCTTGATTTCCTATTAACATTTTACCCACATCAAATAACGACAAGAAGTTTGGTGCGGCCGAGAAGACTTGAACTTCCAAGGCCTTATGAGCCACAGCGACCTCAACGCTGCGTGTCTACCAATTCCACCACGACCGCATTTTATTCTAGTTTTTATATAATTATTTTAAATTACTTAATCATTTTAGGATTCTTCATCCAAAGTGTCAATCTGATACTAGGATAATTTATAAATTGTCTGTATAATTCTGTTATGAATAGATCTCTTGCATTAATGGTAAGGAATTTTTAGGAGACACACAGAATACTTGGGAGAAGCGCAAGCAAGTTTTGACACAAAATCAGAAAGCGGACTATGCAAGAGATCTAATTTTGTGATTATGAACTTCAATTATTTAAGATGATTGTGTCGCTAATTTTAAGGTATCCATTCAGGGGCGTGGTGAATATTGAAGCAAAAGTGGTGTCATTCCAGTGCTTGACACTGGAATCCAGTTTTTGGTAGTTTCATTTAAAATGCTGTATAGTACACTTGTTTACAATCAATTTTGCTGGATCCCGGTGTCTAGGCACTGGGATGACACCCTTTGTTGTAAACTTACTTTTACTCCATGGTTATCTTTTTATGTTACCTTGTCCACCCTATTTTGTCACCCCGCTGAACGGATACATTTTAAACTTAGGTTTTTATACAAATGAATATAGCTAATATCTTTATTTTTTTAACCTTATCTCTTATAACCAACTTTCATTCTATCCATGCACAGATATTATACACATGGTCTCAAGTTATTCCGGAAAATAAATTAAGTGTGCGTGCAATTATAGATAATGATACTTGTCCCATTGTTCATGTCGACGGCGAGGAAATAGAAATGCTAAGTCGCAGCTCAATTAACAATGGTGATCACACCGAAACAGTTTGTGAACTGACAGCAGAAATGAGTGCTAAAAACATTAGTATTGACAATATACAGGTTCCCACACTACCAGAAAAGATTAGCAAAATTGCTTTTATTGGTGATACGGGCTGCAGAATAAATGCATTATTTCAACAGGAATGTAATTCGGCAGATAGTTGGCCTTTAAAAAAAAACTTAGATTCTATTGCCTTCCATAAACCGGACCTAATTATCCACGTTGGCGATTATCATTACAGAAAAACAAAATGTAGAAATGAACAAAAGTGCGGCAATATTTATGGGTACAATAAAGAAGCTTGGTACGCTGATTGGCTTAAACCTGCAAAGGATATTCTATCACAATCTTCTTTTCTCTTTGTCAGGGGAAACCATGAAAGTTGTGACAGAGCTCATGAAGGATGGTTTAGATATCTAGATCCATACCCCTTTTCATCTGAAAAATGTGAAAATTTCGTCCCTAGCTGGTCTTTAGACATTGGACCGATGAGATTTTTTACCTTCGACTCTTCGTCTGGTGAAGATATTTTCACAACTCAAAGTACAATTGATGCTTTTGAGAAGCAATTTAACAAACTAACACAAGATAGTTTTAACAAACCCACGTGGTTTTTAACTCACAGACCGCTTTGGAGATCTCCAAAAAAAGAACTTTTGACATTAAAAAGTCATGGCAATCTTACACAAATTGAAGCTTTTGGGGATAAATTTCCAAGCAATGTCACTACCATAGTTTCCGGCCATATTCATATAGCTCAGATCTTATTAATGGATAATGTCCCAGACCAGATTATAGTCGGAAACGGTGGTGCACTATTACACGCTCAAGATCAGGAACCTACTTATCAAAATGTAGAATTTAGTTACTCAAACGGCAAAAATTACTTAGCACATGAAGTTAGAAACTTTTTTGGCTTCGGTTTTACAATATTAAACTTAGATGATCACGAATTTACTTTCTATAATCAAGATAATCAGGAAATGTATTCTACACAGCTAACGGAAGACTTTGAGCTTAAAACAAACTCAGGCTACGACTGACTTACTTTAGGCTAGTATAACTAACTACTTTATATCAGGGTATATGGAATGACACCACCTACCATGCAAATTACCTACAAATCACAATGTTCGTATAGCTGCAACCTGAGAGATACTTTCTCTCATCCACTGCAGATATTGCATGGTACTATCCACTTGGTCTTCGTGGCGAGTTTCTGGGAACATTAAAATTTCATACTCAAAGTCATTGAGCCATATCGCCTGGTGCGGCAGAAAAACTTTTCCAGACTCTATAGTCGGGACAATCTGGTGGAATCGGGCGAGTTTATCATCATGTGGTACTATTTCAATAACGGGTAAATCACTGCTTGCTTTTAGCTCTTGCACCAATTGTTGACCACTTGTTTTTACTTCAATTAAAATTGCGTGTGGTGCCCATCTTGCTGCTAAGGACAAAACTTGCTCTTTAAGTTTTGGGTACTCGAGCTTTGCACGGTATACATCGAGTAAATAGAATTTATTGCCCACTTTTGCCCAGGTGGTGCAGACGCTGAAGTTGCTAAAGTTGCTTGTTGAAACCGCAGTGTCCCAACTTTGTGTTACATGCGAGAGATCGTCAGGAAAATTTCTATAGCGCTTCAGCCACTCTCGTTTGATTATACCACTTGAAAGTGGCAGAGGATTTTGTTGATATTGCGCAGCAAAAGCATAGCTCTCAAGCTCAGCCTTTATCATCTCAACTTCTTCTTTCCCTCCATAAAAGGATATAACAACTGACCTTCTTCTCTTGAGTATAATATCACTGCGGGTGCAGCGCATGATGCTGGGATCCAGCTTTCATTGTACAATCGCCTGGTTGCAGTTACTTGGATGACAGGAACAGGGTGCGCTGGCTTTTTAATTGAGTAGATAGTCTCTTTAATTTTCAGATATTATTGGCAAACAAATATGATGCCATATGTTTTTTGGTTTGGAGAGAAGGTGTCCGGTTAAGTCTCCCTGATGCAGCCTGTGCATCACAAGAACAATTACTCCTTTTTTCTATCATTGAGCCTGCTTACTAAAGTTTGATCAAACCAGTTTGTAGCACGTTTTCTAAGCGTTTCGCTCAAAGCTTGGGCGGGACTTAGTGGGTCATCCACAATAATGAAATCACCACCTTCGCCGGTTAATGTTCCACCAACAGATGTTGCGATTCTATATCCTCTCTGCACTGTTTGAAATTTGTATTTGGTGTTTTGTTCTTTGGATAGTTCTACTTCTGGAAATAGCTCTCTATACCAACTAGACTGCATTATACACCTTGTGTCGAGTGAGTGCTTTTCGCTAAGCCGCTGAGAATAGCTTGCAACTATTATTCTCGCGGTTGGTTGATTCCCCAGTATCCATGCAGGCCATGCAACACTGACGCACATGGATTTCATCGAGCGTGGAGGCATATTGAATATTATGCGCCTCACTTCACTGGCACTTGCCGCTTCCAGCCTGTCTGCTATGACTTTTATATACTAATAATTGTTATACTTATACCCCGGCATCACCGTTTGAAAGCATAGTTCGATGAATTCTAAAAGTTGATTCTGTTCATGATTTAAGTGAGTGTGGTTGAAGCGTATATTTTTAAAGGTAATTTGCACAACAAATGGTGTCATGAAAGTAGAGCCCCCTCCTGTCATCCCAGTGCCTCCTTTTTTTGTCATTCCAGCGCTTGACACTGGAATGGCTTTGTTGCACGGCAACTTATGCTGTGGTGATTTATGACAAATTCATGTAACCATTTCAAACTTAGCCATGCCAATGTCAGTAAATTTATTGAGCAAATAGCACTTGATTAGCAGTTCTTTTTCACGAT
>JAITUS010000129.1 GCA_031286185.1 Rickettsiales bacterium | reverse complement strand
GCTTTGAAATGTTAATTACATGGAGAAGTATGTATGACAAACACCAAATTAGAGAGAAGCCGGATATGGTGAAAGTCACAAGTCCGGTTTTGAAGTCGAGTGGGGAAAGGCGACTTTCCCCACTCAGACAACAATTAGCCACCGACCAGGGCTTCTTTTGCCTTTTTCTCTGCTTGGTAAATTTCTTAAATATTAAAGCAATTCATGAACGAACATCTATTTTTACAACAAATGTTGTCATTCCAGCGCGTGACGCTGGAATCCAGGAACTTTATCAGGTTAGTGAATATAAAAGTTATGTTAAAATACACCATTTATGGAAAACTGGATCCCAGTGTCAAGCACTGGGATGACAAGAAATAGGGCTACTTGGATGACAGGAGGAGAGGCGCTGGAATGACAACATTGTTGACTGGTAAAACGGTATCTTTAATTTGTCCTATTGCCATTGGGATTTGGTATTAGGAAGAAAGTTGCAGACACAAAATCAGTCGACTACTTTTTTTTGATTGTATCTATTGCACAACCAATTTCATCTTGTAAATCATCACAGTCATTTTTTTCATCATGATTTAGCCCTTCAATCCTACCTTCTAGCTCTAGCTTAATTATAGTATTGATTTTATCTATGTTATCGAGAAAGCTTTTACATTCTTCATCACTATATTCCTCACCAGATGCCTTTCTTTCGATAAATAAGTCTTTAAACCCTGCTAGATCAGAACTCTGATCGGAATTCAGTACAACATTTCTCTCTATGAAGCTAAGATCCGATAGTAATAAACTAACCTCGAGTAGATCTTCACTTTTAATGTTTGCAAGATTATCAAGGTTGTCTAAAATGTTAAACATCTTGAGTTCTTCCTGGGCAATTTCTTGATCTTCCTTGTCGAATTCAGACAACAATTCTCTATCATCCACGAGTTTCTCACTAAGAGCCTTATTGAGCTTTGAAAGATTAATATCATCTTGCTTAGTGTTATCCAGCAATAAGTCTACTCTTGCTCTACGCGCATTTAAAATGTCATCGTAGTCACTTAGCTTTATGCTACCGTCTTTGTCCTGGTGCAGTTTATAATAATCAAGACCTTTGAAGTTTTTTTTACTAGTCTTCATCGCTACCCTCTTCTTGCTCACCCGGTACACTTCTTTTTACTGATCCTTTTGATGGATCTCTCAAAAGCTCACCTGATTTCTTCGAATTGGGCTCACTAGGCCTTGGTAATTTATCCGAATCCAGCGCACTTGGTTGGCTACTATCACCTTCATCCTTGTATCTCTCTGGCTTTCTTTTGCGCCCTATGATGTAATCATGAAGTTTGTCCAAGAATTCTCGCCTATGCGATTTTGCTCTATAGAGTAAGTTATGATTATAGCTACGCTTTCCTATAGAATCAACGCCATGCCCCCAAGTAAACTTCATAGCATCTTTTATTGTATAGCCCAAATGTGACCCCACATATCCTTTATAATAATCTAAATATCTACCAATTCTTCTGTGTGTAATATCTTCCTTGTCAACTCCAAACGCCTTGTAAATTCTTTCCTCAAGTTTATCGACGTCATTTTTAGGCGATGTTGCAAATTTTGTTGCTTCGATAGTAGCACCTACAAACTTACGTGGCACATCAATAGTGTATTTCAACACACCTCCAACTCGTGGTATCCTGCCTAGTAGATTAGCCGTACCTCCGGCTAATCTATCCGGTAAATGAGTAGCCCAACTGCCTAAAGACTCTAGTTTTCCACCAACAAAGTTTTGCCACCACTGCTGTTTGAGTCCTTCCATTGCGCGAACCAAAGGCGATGCTTCATACATCCTAGATATACCATAAACGCTAAATCCACCACCAGCAATACTTGAGCCCATTTGTTGCACAAACTCACGTAAAGAGAACATTAAAAATGAAAGCAAGAATAATACAAAGATTTCCCCTGCATTGATTAAATAACCTCTCTGTATGTCTTGCACCCTTTGATAGTCGCTATTTTCTTCGTAATTGTTATTTATATCATGGAAATTCTTTAATTCGCAGTTTACACTTCGCTTAATTATATTTTGCACTAAAACCCTTATTTTATTTATTATTTCCCTGTAACTGTTGCATTTATTTATATCTTGACAGTGGTGCTCTACTATTTTATTAATATCATCACCACCTATCTTATTGTTTATACTGCCTATCAACGATAAGATATCAGCCTTTTCCGATGCATGGGATAAACTGTTTGTTAAGCGTACTAGATTTTTCTCATTTTCACTACAACCACCACTAACCACCATGTCGCTTTCTGCTATATAATGGTCTGCTGGATTTTCTTTAGTACCAGGAACTGGGTTAAAGAAGGGATAGTCTATATAACGGAACCCTTTTTCAATGTAATCCGGTGGAAGAAAGATATATCCAGCACCGCCAGTGAATTTTATTGTGCCACCTTCCCCGCTCAGTTTTTCTATGCCCTCTATGCTTTTGTCTACGTTCATTGGGGAAGCCTCTTCGATAGTGTAAGGTACAAAAATTTGTCCTGGAGTCCAACCAAAGTACTGTTTATCAATGATACAAAAACCGCCAAACATCCATTTTGGAGCACACAATCTTACCTCAAACCATTTATTGTAGCATACAGTAAAACCTAGCTGTCTATAGAAGGTATTCATTATAATTGCAGCCAGCAATGACAGCAGGGCAAATATCATAATCGATTGTAAACAGAAACTAATACAGAATTTTATCCAACCTTCAAATAGACTTTTCAGCGGTGAAAATAAGATAGAAATTAGAAACAGTGGCATTATGGCTATAAGAAAAGCTATACCCACGAAACCGGAAAGGAATATTATGTAAGCATATATACATAGCAGGAAATATAAAACGATCCCTATGAAAATTGCCGGTATCATAAGTAGGCTTGCCCACATTTGGTAATGCAAAAACGCTGCAAACTTTTTCCAAACAGAGTAAGCAAAAAACTTATTGAACATGTCCTCCATGAAGCTGAACAATTTAACACGGGCTTCTCCACCGGCTTCGGCAGGGTCCCAATTAGCATCTGTATTCATATTAGGAGCAAAGCTAGTAATTACATTTATCATATATTCAAGTCCTTCAACAAACAAAGTAAGGAAATGATCGTAGAAAAACTTAAAACTTCCAGGAGATATAAGCACTATTACTAGAGTGATTTTCATCATCCTGATGAGCATATCACGCTTAGTCTCTCGTATCATACCAAAAAGGTAAAGGAGCGATGAAATCACTATAAATAAAACAAGCAAGGAAAGAACAAAATTATGAAAACTTGTACTCTTTTCAGCTATATTCTGAAACATAGCCTGTGCTGCTGCAGGGTCGTTACTGTTAAAATGCTCCTTGCAATTTTTATTGATCAACAATACACACTTTAGGTAGTGATAAACGTAATCAAAAAACCCAAAACTACTTGGTTGCTGCACTCCGCTCAAAAATTCAAAAGAGTAGCCGCCTACATTGTCTAAGTAATATCTGTCTAATATTTTTACATATATTTTCCATCCTTTTTTTAACTCCAGTGGATTACAATTTATGTCCTTTAACTTTTTCTCATCTTTTTTCAAAGTAAAAAGCCCACTTCCATCTTCTGCTACAGAGTTATAACCTAGATGCACAGTGGGAGATTGAGGGTTGCGCATAGATCTCAGACTTTCGTTAGGGTTGTTATCACCCGGCTTTTTAAACAGAAGGTAAGCACCATGACCATTGGTAAACCAACATGGAGCGCCACGTGATACTATGCTTTTGCCATCATCCTCATTAATGCGCTTACAATTTACAGTACAACTTGTACTAGAACTACTTGAAAATTTTTGCATACTAGATTTATAATCACTGCAAACCAAGTGAAAGTCAGGCAAGCTATTATTGCCTTGTTTGCTTTCGAATTTGGTTGCATATTTCAACTGCTCCAAGCTTTGCAAGCTGTAACTGTCTTTGGATTCTTTCTTATTATTATTACTCCAAGATGTCCATGCACCATTAACTCGTACTATTAAATTATCTCCATTGGTTTCAAGTCCGGTATCCTTCCACTTCACCACTTGGTTAGGGTGAAACCCATAATTGATTTCGCCGGTCTCAGGATCAATAGGTTCTCCACTTTCACCTTCCGGAAAAAACGCATCATGACCGATTGGAAAATGAGCACCAACTGTAATAGGTTCAGGACCAAAATAATCAGCAGATATGCACCTTGGAAAAGGCATATCGTTCTTATTACAACCTGTTATCAGCACATAAGCTGCAAGAAGTAATAACCTAAACCAAAATGTGCCTAAGCGTAACTGCATATCTAAATTTTTTCCAAATATAGAAATAAAACTTTACTTAAAATATCTTTTTAATTAGTTACTCCATGATATCACTTACGTTTCTCTTCCTTTTTTTTCTTGTCTTTAGCTTCAGGCTCTCCTTTCTCTTTTAGTTGCTCTTGCGTTAAAGACAATGCTACCTTTCGATCTTTTTTTTCCTTACCTTCAGTTTTATCAGGACCTTTTTCAGAACCTTGCCCTGGTGTTCCAGATTGCGTCTCAGGCAACTTATATTCGATTTGCGCTCGATCTTTACCCATTTTCTGTTTGATGTCCTTTATTATACTCTGAGTGTCACCATCAAGTCCAACAGTTGACAGCATAGCTTGTGATGCGCTGCTAGCAACGTGACCAACACTGCCAGCAATCCCAAAACCAGCACTAAATATTGCTTGTGCCATAGTTTCTGATGCGGAAACAAAAACTTCCATTGCTTTGGCAATAATGAAGTATATAATTGCCTGAATTAGGTCTATAGGTAATGCTGCAAAGTGTCCGCCAGTTTTCGTTCCATCACTTAATGCAACATCAACACTAGTGCCAGGACTATATCCAAGAGGCAGTATGGATTTCATAAGACAGAGATCATAGGATAAGAAATTTATACTAATTAAACATTGATAGCATGCAGAGAAATTTGTGAGGTTATACAAAACTGAATACATCAATTGATTCAAAATTGATAAAGATGAAAGTAAAATCATCGGCTGTACTGCAGCATGAGCAAGTGTCTTTATCCAGTTATCAAACAGGGACTTAGTCTGTTGAAATAAGATAAACACGATAAATAAAGGCATTAATGACAGCAAAAACGCTACTAGGACAGTAGATATTACGTATCTAAATGTAGCGCTAATAATACATTTTAAGAACATAAAACTAGCATGGAATATTATCAAAAAAGCGATAAAACCAAAAGGACCAGCGAATATCAACGATAAAAACTTCATCCATGTTTCTCCTGTGAGTAATATTCCTGCTGTTAAATCTAAGAACGCAAATCTTTTACCTCCTTCTCCTATATAACCAGAGAAACTATCTACTAAATGAGTGCTACCATCCATAAAAAGTTTGGATAAAGTTGTGCCAAAGAGTTCCCAGCTCTTATCGCTAAAGGCAAAAGCTATAAATGCTATCTTCATCATCCTTACAATAAAGTCAAATTTACTTAGCTGTATTGTTCCAAGCATATAGCCAACAACAGTAAATATAATGTATAAAGTAAGTAAAGCTCTTACCCCTTGAAGGAAACCTTTAGCATACCCTTTATATAAATCTTTGACGCTATTCCCAATTACTTCTTTTTTTATAAAATCAAATACCTTGTTTACATTTGATGAAATGAAATCGTTAATCTTTCTTTTGACAAACAAGGTTATATTATACTCATTATTTTCATAATATTTGCCCTTTTCGTCTGTAATATCGTCTTTTCCTACGTTACTTACATCGATACCGAAATATATCTTCTTAGATTCTCCATCCTGAAAATGTTCTCCGCTTATTACATCTAATATGGTATACTTATCTTTTCCGTCTACTTTTCCTCTTACCCCTACTACTTTGAAATCACTAGTTCCCACGCCACTCAAATCTTTAGGTGGCTCGTTACCTAAATATACATACAGCTTCTCACCATCGGTGTATTCACATGATCTAGTCACTTCAACATGGTACCCGCCCCTATCAGCTCCATAGAAACCATAGCCTGCAATAGCGAGCATTATATTACTACCAGGCGGTACACCTCCGTTTACTTCATAATTATAATTCAACCTTAAAGAAAAATCTTCAAAATTATTGCTGGTTTTTGAACACTTAAGCACATAATCATACCCTCCTCGCTTATCATTTTCACCTGCACCTTTTTCTTTTGGAAGACATTGAGTACCTTTAGCAGTATCTTGATCATTAAGATCACCAATTTTTGCAACAAGAGCTTCAGCCCAGGAGATATTTTCGATGTCTTCTTCGCTGGTTGACGTAAAACCAGTGCTACCTTTATTTTCTTCAATCTCCTTGAGCTTATCTTCAACCTCTTTAAGGTGAGAGTACATGTCGCATGTACCGTTTTTAGCATCATATTTTTTGTATCTTATAGAAGAGACACAGTTCCGGTTTCCTTTTTTACGCAAACCATCATTGAATATACCTTCTTTGGTGTAACATATATTCTGGTAGTAACAATTAAGCTCATAAGAGCTGTACTTTTTCTTCTCGTTAGAGTCACAACTTCTTCCTTTACACAATTCTTTCAATCCTACTCTTGCTCGTCGCAAATCTAACAGCGCACCATCTATCCATGGCTCGTTTTCCTTAATGAAATTTTTATTAAAATGCACTTTGTTATCATATGGAGTGTAGCCGTTACCAACTAACACTTTTCTTTTTTCTATGTCCTCTTTGTTGAGTTTAGGAAATTCTACTGCAGTCCTTTTGCCATTGTCTCCACAAAAGAACGTTCCTCCATTGAGCATTTCTTTTATTGTAGCTCTGTCTTTGTCATCTTCTTTTTCAGTTCTATAACAATTGTCATCAAAGCTGATTTTTTCTCCTGGGTTGTCATAATCAATTGTTATCTCCCTGGGAACTAAGCTAAAGCTTAACTTATCACCAGGATTCACTTTAATTCCAGTGTTTACATAACGTCTATTGCTACCAAACCCTCTACCACCACACAGTTCGTTTTCACTGACGTCTTTTTCGTCAACGCCGTAATTATTGGACACATCGTTAATATTTGCAGCTTTACTATAATTTGGCATTGAACCATCAGCACAAAATACGGCAGGAACAAGTACTTTTCTTGGATTCTTGCCTTTTTTAGGGAGGCAAAAATTTACTGATCCACCAAGGGTAAATTTGATTTTTTCATCCTTACTAATTACTTGACCAGAATCAACCCAATGAATTTTAACTCCTTCATCAGCTTTACGAACTGGAACATTCACGTTAACACTAGTATTTCTGCTTTGCAACCCAGGCTCGACACAATCCATGTTACAACCAGTGATTGCAAGGTACAGTATCAATAATAGTGATCTTCTATTTATCATGACGCGCTTCCTGATCCTCCTGGTCCTATCCTAGGCGTTTGAGCCCTTGGCAATTCAGGTCTTTTGCTTGGTGTACCTGACGGTTGATAAGCACCTCCTCCTCTTCCAGCCTGTCTTCTGTGAACGCTTTGCTCATCTAGTCCTACTAATCCCATTAGGCTCTGTTGATATTGTTTTCCAGGCTCATCTTGCACATAAACACCAAACAACGAGTCAGATATTTTCGAAGAAGCTTCGACTAAAGCTTTCATAGCATGACCCAAGATAACAAAAGCTATCATAACGGCGATATTAGGTGTATACTTGGAAGCATATCCATAGAAGATGCAAATTTTAAAAATCTTTAGGTCAACATTGAGTATACATGTAGTGCAGACCTCGAAATTAAACACTGAATACACAATATAATCCATAACTTGACTTACTAGTGATATAAAAATTAAAAGCACCACTGGATGAATCGCAAATCTTGCCAAGTTTTTGACCCAATTGTGAAACATCTGTCTAGTGTATGTAAACAGAAGGCAAATAATAAAGATAGGCGTTAAAGAAAGCAATAACGCAACTATTGCTATAGACGTAATAAAAGAAAATAAGGCGTTAAAAATAGATAATACCACTATTATTAAGCCCCAAATCACCAAGCAAAAAGATACAATACCTAGAGGGCCAGAAAATATAAGAGATATTATTAATAACACTGAATGTGCTGACAAAAATCTATTCAACGGCAAATCGAGAAACTCAAAAACATTTGATGTCGTGCCTCTAAAATTTGCTATTTCTATCAACTGTTTTGGAGTGTTGATAAAGATAGAAAAAGCATTGTTATAAAAAAAGTCCCAGCTATTATCTCGTAACAGTTGGGTAATGACTCCTATCTTTACACATATAATTAAAAACTCATATATAGAAACATGAGTCAAACCAAAAAAGTAATAAAGAGTATACAATACTATATACAATACTAACAGCGATACTATCATGGATCGAATGATCTTCGTCCTATTTGATGCTACAAAACTTTGATAAAGAGACTTTACAGGACTAGAAGAGTGAGTCATATCTGGATCTTTGTAGCTAGAACCGAAAAATGCAGTTTTTACTTTCTCATCAAAAAAATTATATATCACACTAAAAGTTCTTGTAGGTGGTTCTTTGGTCGTTAGGTTAATGCTAAACTGACCTTCGTTTTCCTTATAATCGCAACCATGGTCTCTTATTCCATAATATATGGTGCCGCTTTTGTTTTTTAATTTTTCTTTCAAGTTTTCCATATGTTGGATGTTATGAACTTCGCTAATATCTACAGATATATCCGCCTGGTTTTCACCAGGGTTATGCTCGGGAAATTTATCAGAAACATGTATGTACAAGTCATCTTTCGGACTAGGTATTCTTGTTACTCTTATGTTGTAGCCGCCCTTGCCATTTCTATCACCCAAACCAAAAGTTAATTTTGGCACTGGATGATCTTCTTTTATTTCGTGGTCATAATTAGTGTATGTGCCACCATCTTGCGAATATTCAAAACTTTCACCATCCATATAAATTCTTAAGTGCGGGACATCAGTTTTGACTTCTGCATCCTTTAAAACATTACCAATAACTTTGGTATCAACGGATTGGCCACTAGAACTGTTATTGATAGACTGAAACAATTCATATTCTGTAGTGTTATATTCAACATAAGCGCAACTCTCTGCTTCCATGTTAGGATTATAAAACTTACATATACGCCCACAGGCAAGATTTAGAATATACGTATCTACTTCGCTCACCTGGCCGTCTGAAAGCTCGCTGCAATCTATATTTTTTCCTTGTTGTTTTATAGAGTTGATGATCTTTTTGATTTTCTCTTCATCTTGATCTGACTCTGAAGAATCGAGGCTCCAATACTCTTTCCCATTCAACCACTTTAACTTTTTTGGGTCGCCTACAATATATTTATTAGGACATATTGTGTACTTGTATTCTCCATTTTGCCATATTGCCTGACATTCATTTTGATTTAAAACGTGTGCGAAATGCTCTGTTTCTTCCTCGCTGCATTTTTCATCAATTTTTACGTACCTGATTTTTGTACTATCTTCTTTACTTTTACACACTTTACTCCCAATAACACTAAAGCTTATCGAATCACCTTTTTTAAGCGCAAATGGCAATGTAACAACAACAGGACCTTTCCCAGGTTGAACTGCAAAATCTTCATACCGCTTAGGACAAAAGTTAACCTTGCTAGGCACTACACTAATCTCTGTTACTTTTACACTACTATCTGAGATATGGACACCAGAATCAACCCACTTTTGCTCTGTTGACACTACATCTAATTTTTCGTGCAAGTTTGATAAGCTTTCTGGTTTAATACAGTGATACTCACAACCGGACAATATAAAGAGTGTCACTATCAACAAAAACTTATGCATAACTTACCAAATTTTGGTTACTTAAATGTTTAAGCACCTGTTACTCATTTTTTAGACTAAGAACCATCTTGTTTTTTAGTAAACTCACTAGAACTCACATTCTCTCTAGCCTTCTTAGCCTCCTTAGCAGCTCCAGCAGCATCCCCAGATTTAGCCTTACCGATAGCACCAGCAACAGCTTTACCTGCAGAAAAGGCCTTTGACATCATTTTTGCAGGTGTCTCACCAGAGCCGAGTGCTGCTCTGTAATTACCAGAAAGCTCTGCAGCCATCCCTGGTAGAATATGTAAAAAGTGATAGAATAGAAACAATATTAGAGCTAGTTTTAATAACTCCCCAATGAGAGAACTGCCAAATTCCATGTATGTAAAGCTAAATAGACCAAGTATGCTGCTCTTTTTAAAGCTGTAATTTTGCATCATACATGCAAGAGTATCTTCATTTTTATCACATTCACCGCTTTTCAGCTTAAACCACTGTTTTTCATTGCCTAATACTTTGATCTTTTCTTCTTCAAATGTTAAATTTTTAAAATAGATTTTATCACATGCTATGAACATAAAGGACAAAAACGCAAAAAGCATAACTGGGTATAGGCTATAGGTAATCAACTCTCTTATCCACCCATCAAAGTATCCCTTAGTGTGTTGGAATAAAACCATAGGGATGAACAAGGGTGACAAGATGATTATTACACTTAGAGCAACTAAAGATAAAATAAATACATAGCATATCCACAAAATAACCATCATCATCATAATAGCCATGAATATAGCAACAATAGCTATTAAAATCTGCCCACCGGCGAAAATGATACCGATTATGGAGCCTGCTACTAACAAAACAGGAGCAGCACCTAGTAAAACAGCCAATATTCCTACACTTCCAGTGCCAATTTTGCCACCAATTCCATCTAAAGGCGCTCCTAGGTAAAATAGAATTCTACAATCAAGCCTGTCCCAAGGTGCAAGATAACCGTAAGATACCTTCTTTCCTGTATGAAGAGTATATTCATAACCTGTACCTGCATTGTAATCACATATACTTTTACTTTCAGATGAAGCTTTGAGCACTATTTCTGACAGACCATTTGAAAGTTTTGTTAATTTTCCATAATAATGAGACATAGTATCGCCTGTTGTGAAGTAAATCACTAAGGCAAATTTAATGATCAACATGTACATTTCTTGAGGACTGCGAACACCACCAGACATGGCTTTTATGGAGAACAGTATTAAAGCTAAAACTAAAATGGCAGTTACGGTGTTTTTCAGCTTTTTCTGTGCTACAGATAAGAAACTACCCTTTGTATTCCCATGCTCGTCTTTCAGTAGGTTGCCACTTGAATCACGACCAGCCACTAAATTATCCAACGATTCCTTAATGCATTGCACTATCATAGAAGTTATGGGAACAGGAGCTAGCGACTTACTTCCCGCTTGATTGTAGCAAGCTTCAGAGACATACTTGCTAAAACAACTGGCATTATTATAACCTGCAAAAATTTTTCCTTCTTTTTTCTTATTTCTTATAGTAGTTCTATAATCATCATCACTACCCATAGGAACTTCTTCTTTCCCTGTGCCATCCTTATTTTTGAATATCATCACAGATTTTTCACACATAGGAGCAGGTGGGTCAGATGGTAATTCCGTACATCCCATATCAACCCCTTGTGGCCAAGGAGTCATTTTAATACCAAGTGTACTAACACTTTCTAACTCCACACACAACCTGCCCATTTTTCTTACTGCCTTGAATGTTGACCCATGTATGGTTTCGCTTTGTCCTGCTTTAAGAACTTTGCACTCTAGGTCGCCATCAACCTTTGGAGACCATCCTTCCTTTCCATAGTTAAGCTCTTTCTCTCTTACATCGAAGTCTTTTTCTATCTCTTCATATGATTGAAATAACTTGCCAAACGTTAAAGGATTTCGATGACATACTTCTATATACTCGCTATATTGCGCACCATTTTTTGGCCAGTAATAATGCTTTCTATCAACATTAACAACATCCCAATCAGTAAAGTTTAAAATCTCTTTTTCTGTCTGTTTTCCATCTTTTTTTGATTTTTCTTGTAATGCAGAAAAATATTCATCCTCAGTTTGATAATTCTTATCTGTGTAATCACTATAACTTGTGTTTTCTAGTTTGAAGTTTTTATATTTCCCCTCGTGATCGCGTGCAACTGGATGCCTAACAAAACTATGTTGACAAACAACAAGCCCTCCTATAGCTTTCCAGACCCCAACAACTGCAGCTATCATTCCTACGACGACAAGAAGGGTAAACAAACCAGCAGAAGAAACGATCAAAACAATGCCAGTAAATATTGCGCCAACAGCAATCGCTATTCCTGCAAGTGCTGCAGCCGTCTTAAATGCTCCACAATCAGGGTTAGAGGCGTGACTAAAGCTGCCAGTAGAATTAAACCTACTAACGAATTCCGTCTTTTCAGTACCACTTACCTCATCTGCAAACACTGGATATGAGAGTAAAAAATCAATATTTAATAAAAATATCGCAATTAGTAGCAATGACAGCTTAGTCTTAAACATTTTTTACCTTCTGATAGAATATAGGCAACCATACTTTTGGGTCATCTCCGACCTCTTTTAGTATATCATGTAACAATAAAACACTTTCTGCACGTCCGGATAACACGTTGACTATATCATCTAAGCCTTTTAAGTCTATTCTAGCCACAACAGCATTGACTCCTTGCTTTACCAAAAAAAATCTAGTGCTTGGATCTGTGTGTTTAATTAGTATGTACTCACGTTCAGTTAACATAAAAACATCCCGATAGACACTAGTAGCTTTCAGATTTGGCAAAAAAATTTGTGTTGCTGTTTGCTGTACAAGCGTATCACTAATAGCACTTTTACTTGCATCTTCAACACTCTGAGTAGCGAAAATCACAAAAGCATTTAATTTCCTCAGCACTTTCAACCAGTCTTTTATCTTAGGTGCAAAAACTGGATTATCTATTAACGCCCATGCCTCATCAAGAACAATAATAGATGGAGTGCCATCAAGAGATATACTAATCCTATGAAACAAATAAATCAAGACCGGTCCAAGAGCAACGGGATCTTTGAGCAAGTTAGCCATTTCAAAGCCAAATACCCTTGCTTTCGAAAAATCTAACAAGTCTTCTTTATTGTCAAATACTGCAGCATGAGAACCATCACCATGCCACATAGATATTGCTCCAGCTAGAGTATCAGGGCCTGCAAGCCCTAAAAATGGTACGAGATTTCTTAAAAATCTGTCTTCTTTTCTCAATTTAAAATTTCCTTCAATTGCATCATTAATTCGTGCAATATCCTCTGAAGTGAATTTATCATTGTATACCGAGATTAAAGATTTTATCCACTCCATTAAAAATGTTCTATTATCAGGAGTATCGTCAAGTTGTAGAGGATTAAAATTTGTTTTAGTTCTAGGTTCTATTATAGTGTAGATACCACCAAGTGCTCTCAAAAAAATCTCTGCACCACGATCTTTATCAAAAAAGAATATTCTTGGAGAAAATTTCATTGCTTGAGCACATAAGAAATTCATAAAAACAGTCTTACCAGCACCAGTTGGCCCAATTATCATAGTGTGTCCAACATCCCTTATATGAAAGTTGAAGAAAAATGGGGTGCCAGATGTTGTGTCAAAAACTGTAACAGCATCTCCCCAGTGGTTATTGAATTTTTTACCAGTAGGATAATTATGTTGAGATGCAAAACCGGCCAAATTAAGACTACTTATTGTACCTTTTCTTACTATATAATCGAAATTACCAGGAATTTGTGCCCAAAATGCTGGTTCAAGATTAACTCTCTCACGGATAGGGTAAACACCGCAATTAGAAAGCTCTGATTCTACCAACGACAAAGCATTATCCAATGATTTAGAGCTTTTCTCTATACATAGGATAGTTAAGTGATGTTCACCAAACGCAATCTTACCACTCATTGCATCATCAAGTGCATGAGAGATTTCTGCTATTTGAGAAATAGCTTTATCTGCAGATTGTATCATCCGATTTTGCTGTATCTGCATTTTTGCAATTGCCATTTGCCTATTTGTAAATTGGAAAGACTGTGTGATGATAAATTCATAAGGAAGTTGTAAAAAAGAATCGAGCATACCTGCAGAAGTATTATTTCCATACTCTTTGATGCTAACTATTCCAGCGTATTTACTTTCATTATGAGTCACAACCTGTATCATTTTACGGCCAAAAAATAACCTATGTACCGGTAAGTATCTTGATATTTCAGTTTTTAGCGGAAGGAGTGTGTTTGTAACAAAGCCACAATTTACAATCCTAGATAGAAATTCCATTATTTCGCAGAATAGGCCGTTTGGGGTTTCTTTTACTTCAAGGATTTTAGGTGAGTAATTCCTGAGGCTCGTTACCACACGGTTTGTTGTTTCCTCTAAATCTTCATAAGTAGCGCGCATATCACTTTCCCAAGCATGTTTTGAAGTTACATGCCCGAATTTTTTTAGTAGGTGCGATAAAAATTCTACTCCTTTTGTATCTGCCCTACGAATAATTGTAATGTATAAGTCATTAATAAACGATTGCCTTGTTGCGTGTTTTTCTCTCCATTTTAGATTTACGTGGTTAGCAAAAAAGTTCGGCAAATTCTGACTTGCAAACTCATCGGAAAAAATGTTTTTCTTACGCCTAATGGTGTGGAAATATAAACTAAATGCCGGGGATGAAATGCTTCTTAGCATCTGATTCCTGATCTTGTTTTGTATTACCAAATCCTCATCATCGGCTGTTTCAAATGCGAAGCCATTTAATTTGATAAACTTCACTAACCAATTTTGCTTTGTTATTAAGGTCGTGCTGTTCCAGTAACAAGAATACGGTATAAACTCTGCAGCGTGAACCTCCCTGCCCAGAATAGATTTATTCTTCGATTGAATAGTTCTAAATCTCAGCATCGCGTAATTTCAAGCAACATCATAAGAATTGGCTCCGTGATAAAAACGATTTAAACACTTGGAGCATTTCCCTAATTTTACCATAAATAATTCAATAAACAATGGTTCTTTTGCGGAAGCTATATAACCAAGTCCGTGTATTCCTGGTAGCATCAAAAGAATTATTCTCAGATCGTTTGAATTAATGAAAATTAGCATGCAAGTTAGAACGTTTAATATTGCAAACATATAACTCACACCAAAAAGCATTGCAGGTCTTGTAAGACCTTTAAACAATTGATCTGTTTGTATATTACCTGTAGACATATCCTTGACCTTTTAATTAATAGCTCTAACACTAATACTACATCATTAATTAAAAATCCATTGAAATGAGTAGCACTTTAGGTAAGATAAGTAATTTAGCCCTAATGATGATGAGTTGGCCGTTTCAAGAAGCAGAAAAAATATTACAAGAGTTTCCTAACAAAAAAGAGATAATATTTGAGACTGGCTATGGACCTTCAGGTTTGCCGCATATTGGTACTTTTGGAGAAGTTTTTCGTACTACAGTTGTTGCAAATGCACTAAAGAAAATAGCTCCTAGTATAAAAATTAAAATCATTGCAGTATCTGATGATATGGATGGTTTGCGAAAAATACCAGACAATATGCCAAATCAGGAAATGCTAAGAGAGCATTTGAACAAGCCACTAACCATGATACCTGACCCATTTGGCATTCATGAGAGTTATGGTCATCACATGAATTCATTACTGTGTAAGTTCCTTGATTTATTCGAGTTTGAATACGAGTTTAGAAGTGCTACAGAGTGTTATAAATCTGGTGTTTACGATGAAAAGCTCTTACTCCTACTGAAAAACTACGATAAAGTGATGGATGTAATGCTTCCATCGTTTCGAGAAGAAAGACAGCAGACCTATAGTCCATTCTTGCCGGTATGTCTAAAAACTTCCCAAGTTCTACAAGTTCCAGTAATTGAAAGGAATACAGATAAGGGAACAATTATATACAAAGATTCAAATGGAGAAAAAATAGAAGTTCCAGTGACAAAAGGAAGATGCAAATTGCAATGGAAACCAGATTGGGGAATGAGATGGGCCGCATTTGGAGTTAATTACGAAGCTCATGGAAAAGATTTGACTCCATCTGCTGTACTTTCAAGTCAAATATGCAAGATACTCGGAGAAAAGCCGCCACTTCTATTTTGCTACGAGTTTTTCCTTGATAAAGAAGGAAAGAAGATATCGAAATCAAAAGGAAATGGTATTTCAATTGAAGAATGGCTTACTTACGCACCAACAGAGAGCTTGGCATTGTACATTTTTCAGAGTCCCAAAAAGGCTAAACGTTTATATTTCGATGTGATACCAAAGTCAACTGATGAATATTTGGAGTTTGTTAAGCGTTATAATGAAAGTGAAGAAAAGGATGTAAACAGTCCTGTATGGCACATTCACCAAGGTAGAGTTCCAAATATAGAAACTTCAGGCATAAATTTCTCATTGCTTTTAAACCTAGCAGCAGCCTGTAACGCTGAAAATAAAGAGATTCTTTGGGGTTTTATATCCACTTATGCACCGGACGTTACACCAGAAAACAACAAAATGCTCGATAGGCTTTCAGATTTCGCAGTTAGGTATTATCACGACTTTATCAAGCCAACGAAAGCATATAAGGCTCCAAATGAAAAAGAGAAAGAAGCATTGCTGGATTTAAAGAATACCCTGCATTCTCTGCCTATTACAGCCACTGCTGAAGAGATTCAATCCCAGGTCTTTTCCATCGGAAAAAGACATAATTACAGCAACTTACGCGATTGGTTTCAGCTGCTGTATGAAACACTGCTTGGCCAAAAAACCGGGCCAAGAATGGGGTCTTTTATAAAGCTTTATGGAATAGATAATACTATCTCTCTTATAGAAAGTGCTATTGAACGTACATTTTAGAACCTGTTTAAAATCTCGAAGAGATGAGGTAAAATAAGCATAGATTAATAATGAGGTGTCTATGCGGAAAAGTTATCCAAGCAGTATAAGTCGAGAGCAATTTGAAAAAATCA
>JAITUS010000108.1 GCA_031286185.1 Rickettsiales bacterium | reverse complement strand
TGTCTCATGCTTGTGCCCCAGAGGTTGCCATTCTCTGAAGTGTGAAACATACATTATCTCCGATGTCTAGAGAAGATGGAATTTAACCATCACAAAACCACGACTATTCGGATCGCACGGCTTATCACTACACTTTGGCTCTCTTCCTCTGTAACTTCGGGTTTTAAGTCAACTTGAGCACTTTCATCTACTGCCTTAAAAGCATCTGTCTAAACTTCGTTGTTTGCAGTAGTTTTATCGTAGTACAAAATATCTTCTGCCCATCTGTTCCATCTCTTGGGTAATATTCGTCCAATCGTTTTTAGGTACAACCAAGCAAACACGGTGGACCAACTGTGTTTTCTTTCTTCCTTCCTTCTTAACATTAATTTCATTGCTAGCATTGAGCATAAAACTACCTTTCTTTATCTTTTAAACTTTAAAAACTTTTCCCAAGCTGAGAGTCGAATTTTATTAACGATCACCGAAAATAGTAACAAAATTATATATATTGGTGTAAATATTAAATAAGCATTAATGCCAATGTCAAATCTAACCTGAACGTCTTTAATGTTAAGTAAGTATTTACTATTTACAATAAAGCCCTTACCTGCAATAAGCTTTAAGTAGAAATATATGCTCCTGTAAGCACATCTCTTGCCTTTTTATTGCTCTTATCAACACCTTCTGCTCGTTATCCTGACTTTTTACATTAACTACCTGAGCAGCTAAATTTGCAGGAAAAGTAACCAAACTGACTTCCCATAATTCCACTTGTTTCAATACCCGAGCTCCACTTTCATGATCAATGTCATACTCTATAGGTATATAGCCAATTGAAAGTCCGTTGATTACTCCAGTTTTGAGCATCAAGTAAACTTCTTCTGCCTTTTGGATACCAAAAAGTAAATGTGCAGTTATATACAGGCCAACATCATTTTCATGAATATCTATAATATAACCTATAGGCTCGCTCGGGTTGTGCTGCCAGAGGAGTTTTATTTTATCTCTATTCAAGTTTTCTTTAAATGCCCCAGGTAAGATCAGATCATTCTGTTTATCAACTACGTTAAAAACGCTCGCATAACCAGAAAATACGCCGTTTTCCTCTATACTTTTTATTGATAGTGATGAACAGAGAAATTTCTTATTCATAAAGCCCCCTTGTAGATTCAGTATCAAAAATTCTACTTGAAGTAATTTGCAAAGCACTGCAATACTAAATTCATTATACGCAGTGCTTCAGCAAGAGGGAAGTATTTTTCTAATACCAAATCTGGAACCTCATTTCACTTTATGACGGTGTCATCCCAGCTCCCTCTTCTTGTCATCCAAGTAGCTTTTTTTGTCATCCTAACCCCTACGATGTCATCCCAGTGCCTCCTTCTCTTGTCATCCCAATGCTCGACACTGGGATCCAGTTTTCCATAAAATGTTGTATTTAAACATAACTTTCATATTCGCTAACCTAATAAAATTCCCGGATTTCAGTGTCACGCGCTGGAATGACAAAGTTATGGGTGTCATCCCAGTGCTCGACACTGGGATCCAGGATACTACTTTAGTAATAAATATTTAAGAAATTTACCAAACAAAAAAAAAGTAAAGAAACCCCGAGTGGCGAGCTTTGACTCTATAATACTTTAAATTGGTGCTATAATAATTTACTGACGCTTAGTTTAAGCGCGATTTGGCTGAATGTAGAAAAAATGTAAAAGACATACAGCCGCTATAATTTGATACAATCCGCCAAAAAATACCCCGAGTTTTTTACTGAATTTTATCATTGAGCCTGCAGATAAAAAACAAGCTTAAGTCAGAAATACCCTTATTGCTATAATAAGGAGGTTGGCGGAGGTTGTCAAGTAGTTTTTTTGTAATAGCATCAAGGAGTCCTATTAAAATCTCTTCAATAAAGGCAAAGCAGCAATGAGCGAACCAAAAGCAATGAGGAAGGATCCAAGCCAGATTACAGGCATCCCAGGTTTATAGTGTACTTTAGCTGCGATCTTGCTCTTACTCTTATCAATCTCACCAATTACAACGTAGATATCAGAAAATAAATTGTGATAAATACTGCTCTCAACATTCTTTTGACCTTCCACAAGGTAAAATCTATATTCAGGAGTTACTTCGCCTAATATCTTGTTATTCAATAGATTTCTAATATCCATTGTACCTCTCACTGCATGGAAATTTTTCTCTTTTATAAATTCAATATTTCGCAAAGTAACTTTGAATTTATTGACTGTTATGCTGTCCCCTATTTTTAGGTAATTCTCCTTTTTTTCCTGCCAACCAACGGAATAGGCTATACCAAGTACCAAAATTGCTACTCCAGCATGAGCGAGCATCATTGCATAGTAGGACTTGGAAACCCTTCTTGCCAATAAAATTGATTCACTAAGTGTAGCCTTAAATAAGCGAATTCTTTTACTGTATGCTTCCAAAACAAAGACTAATAGTGCTATGGAGATGGCAATTGATAGAACAATCATCAGCTCCATGTGAAAGATAAACGGCAAAATAGCTGCAGCGCTACAAAACGAGAATCTGTACTCACGGAATATTGGCAATAGACCATTTCCCTGCCAACGGCAGTATTGCCCAATTATCATAAGAACCAGAACGGCCAGTGCAATAGGATTAAATAAGGAATTATAATATGGCGCTCCGACTGAAATAAGTTCGCCGGTTAAATATTCAAGCATCATAGGGTATAAAGTGCCAACAAACACGACGAAAAAGGCAGTGATGAACAATAAATTGTTTATCAACATCATCGTAAAACGTGAGAAAATAAGGAAGTTTTGCTTTGGTATGTCCTCTGATGTCATTCCAGCGCGTGACGCTGGAATCCACATATTTTTTTCTGGATCCGAGTAGTCAGCTACTTGGATGACAGGTGGTTGTGTAAGAGATCTATTCTTTTTTACAAATACGATAAATACTACTAAGCTACCGATTGTAATTACACCAAGTAGGGCTAATATATACAGTCCATACTTTGGATCATCAGCGAATGTGTGCACTGAAGCAAGTATTCCAGAGCGGACTAAAAATATTCCAGTTATACTCAATATGAAAGTTGTAAGCGTGAGCAAAATGGCAAAGTTTCTTAAAAGATTGAAATTTCGTACCACAAGCAGCAGATGTGTCAGCGCCACTGCAACTAGCCACGGCATCAAAGAAACATTCTCTACCGGATCCCAAAACCAAAATCCACCCCAACCAAGTTCACGATATGCCCACCAACTGCCAAGGCTAATGCCAAAAGTAAGTAGCGACCAAGAAACAAGCACCCAAGGCCTAATAATTCTAGCCCAAACATTTCCTTCAGTGTTTGTAATTAACCCAGCTATAGAAAGCGAGAAGGGAACGCTAAATCCGAGGTACCCCAAATACAATATCGGTGGATGAATAGCAAGACCTATGTCTTGCAATATTGGGTTAAAACCAAGACCATCTGTTTCAATGCTTGGCATTTTAGCAAAAGGATTAGACTCAAATAAAGTGAACAACAAAAAACAAAAGCAAATCAAGCCTTGAGTGATCAAGGATACCTTCCTCAGTTCACTGTCATTGTCAATAAAAATACTCATCAGAAACAAGTAAAAGGCAAGCACTAAGGTCCAAAGTAACATAGACCCTTCTTTATTTCCCCAAACACCACAGATTTTATAGATCAAAGGCTTTGTTGTATGAGAGTAGTAATATACGTTTTCGAGTAAGAAATCGTCTGTAATGTGACAATAAACCAAAACAGCCATTGACACCGATACACAGGAAAACATAGCAGTTGTGATAACCAGATAAGAGCTGAGTGGTAGAAATAAATATGTTAAAGACAATAAGCAGGCTACCAATAATAATATATTCCCAAGTTCAGGCATAAACTATAGTTACTTATATGAATAATATTACTAATAACGAGTAAGGAGTTAAAGTTTTAATATAGGGGCAAAACTAGCATGATGCCTCCATATTTTGCTGAGCTAACCACATTAACGGTAAGTAAAATTTAAATATTAGGTTTTATACTTTTACTGTGTAGCATTAGTACAGGAGTAACATTATGGGTGCAATCAAAATTAGTAAATCTCTATTTAGCAGAAGTAATAGAATAACAAAACAGTATGATGAACTAACAGTTGAAAAAAATCTCTATACTATTTTAGCCTTTAAAGGCAGAGAAGATTTTGAAAATAAGACAAGTAAGCTGTTTAATAATGATGAGAAGCAACTTCAAAAACTACAAGACAAGCTATGGCATAGATTCGAAAAAAAATAAAAGGTGATATAAGGAAATAATAAAGCAGCTAAGAACATTAATAATACTATCAAAGAATCTAAGAACCTGTCTAAAATCTCGAAGAGATGAGGTAAAATAAGCATAGATTAATAATGAGGTGTCTATGCGGAAAAGTTATCCAAGCAGTATAAGTCGAGAGCAATTTGAAAAAATCAGGCCAATTCTGGAG